>NZ_PCZU01000283.1:0-7617 GCF_002887785.1 Rhodococcus sp. ENV425 | reverse complement strand
TCGACGATCCGAGCCTGATGGACCACGCCGTCGAGGAGTTCCTGCGGTACTTCTCGCCCACTCAGGCGCTCGCCCGGACCGTCACCAAGGACACCGAGTTCCAGGGCTGCCCCATGAAGAAGGGCGATCGGGTGCTGCTGTCCTGGTCGTCGGCCAATCGCGACGAGAAGCTCTTCGACAACCCGGACGAGATCGACATCGAACGGTGGCCGAACCGGCACACCGCATTCGGAATCGGCGTACACCGTTGCGCCGGATCGCATCTCGGCCGCTACATGTCCAAGACGCTCATCACCCAGATTCTCGAGCGGATGCCCGACTACGAGGTGGACTTCTCCGCGCTCGAGCGGTACCCGCATCAGGGCACCAACATGGGCTGGCAGCGGATCCCGGCCACCTACACGCCGGGCCCGCGCGTGCTGTCGGACTACACCTTGTACTGAGTTGTACCGAGCGCACCCACCGCACCATCCGATTCATCGACAGGACAGGGGAACGCCGTGTTCAACGGCCGAAGAATCGTCGTCGTCGGCGGCGGCCTCGCCGGGCTCCGCACGTGTGAGGCGTTGCGCGCCGAAGGCTTCGACGGCGAGCTCGAGCTGATCTGTTCCGAGCCCACCCCGCCGTACGACCGCCCGCCGCTGAGCAAGTCCGCACTCCTCGAGGCGCAGGACACCACGTTCGATGTCGACTACGCGGCGCTCGGCGTCGAACTGCGCCTCGGTGTCCGGGCCCGGGCGCTCGACACCGCAGCCCGGGCGGTGCACACCGATGCCGGCGCACATTCCTACGACGCGCTGGTCGTCGCGACCGGGGCGGCCCCGGTCGCGCTGCCCGGGGCGGGCCGGCAACTCGTGCTCCGCACCGCCGCGGACGCCGAGCGTCTCCGCGCCGAGCTGCGCCCGGGAGCCCGCGTCGTTCTCGTCGGTGCCGGCTGGATCAACGCCGAGATCGCCACGACCGCACTGTCTCTCGGCTGCTCGGTCACCTGCGTGGAAGCCGGGTCCCGGCCGCTCGCGGGTCCGCTGGGCGCGCAGGTCGCCGAACGGCTGCGATCGTGGTGGGACGGAGTCGATCTGCGCTGCGGCACCGGCGTCGGCGAGGTCACGACAGACGGGCTGACACTGGACGACGGCACCGCACTGCCGGCGGACGTCGTCGTCACCGGTATCGGAGTGCGGCCCGACGTGGGCTGGCTGACCGGGTCGGGACTCGAGATCGATCGCGGGGTCGTCGTCGACGAGTCGCTGCGAACCGCCGACCCGGCGGTGTTCGCCGTCGGAGACGTCGCGATGCGCTGGTCGCCCCGGTTCGGGACGCGACTCGGGGGTGAACACTGGGACGAGGCGCGCACCGGGCCGGCGACGGTCGCCGGCGCGCTCCTGCGACCGCAGTCGCCGCCCGTCTTCGACCCGGTCCCGTACTTCTGGAGCGACCAGTTCGGACACAAAATCCAATTCGTCGGACACAGAAGCGAATCCGACGATATGGTGTTCCGCGAGGGTGCGGACGGCAAGTGGGGTGCGGCCTGGTTCGATGCCGCCGGGCAGCTCACCGCGCACCTGAGCGTCGATTCCCCCCGGCACATGGTGCAGGCCCGCATGGCGATCGACCGCCGTGTCGTCGTGGATCCGGACGAGATCCGGGATCTGTCGGCGCCCCTGCAGGCGCCGGCCCCGGCAGCGAAGTAGTACTCCCATCCCATCCAGCGAGTCGCCGTGGCGAGAGTCCGCGGTCGAGTGGAGGAACACAGCATGACCACAGCCACTCCCATCCAGCTGAAGAGCTACGACAAGCTGTTCATCGGCGGATCGTGGGTCGAGCCGTCCAGCGACGCGGTGATCGAGGTGATCTCCCCGATCAACGGCGAGGTCATCGCGACCGTGCCCGAGGCGCGCGAGGCGGACATGGACCGCGCCGTCGCGGCGGCGCGCAAGGCGTTCGACGAAGGTCCCTGGCCGCGGATGACGCCCGCCGAGCGGGCGGAGATCCTCGTGCGCGTCGGGAACGAGGTGAAGAAGCGCATCCCCGAGATGGCCGAGGCCTTCACCCTCGAACTGGGCGCCCCCGCAGCGGTTTCCACTCTGTTCCACCAGAACGCCGTCGACATGTGGGACGACGCGGCCACGTTCCACGAGCGCTTCGCGTTCGAGGAGGAGCGCACCTGGAAGGGCGGGCACGGCAAGATCGTGCGTGAGCCCATCGGTGTCGTCGCGGTCGTGGTCCCGTGGAACGGTCCGGTTGCGACCGGCTCGCTGAAGATCTCGCCCGCACTCGCCGCGGGCTGCACGGTGGTGCTCAAGCCGGCCCCGGAGGGCCCCGTCACGATGATGATGCTGGCCGAGGCGCTCGACGCCGCCGGTCTGCCCGAAGGCGTCATCAGCGTCGTGCCGGCAGGACGGGAGGTGGGTGACTACCTCGTCAGCCACCCGGACGTCGACAAGATCAGCTTCACCGGCAGCACGGCGGCCGGCCGCGTCGTCATGAGCCGGGCCGCCGAGCGGATCAAGCGGGTCACCCTCGAGCTGGGCGGCAAGTCTGCCGCGATCATCGCCGACGACATCGACCTGGACACCTTCCTGCCCGGCATGGTGTTCGGCGGCATCGGTCACTCGGGGCAGGTCTGCGCCGCCCTCACCCGCATCATCGTCCCGCGCGAGCGCCAGGAGGAGGTCGTCGAGGCGATCAAGGCGGTGATGGAGAGCGTGAAGGTCGGTGATCCCCGTGACGAGGACACTGTCCTCGGCCCCCTGGCCGCCGAGCGTCAGCAGACGCGGGTGCTCGACTACATCGAGATCGGCAAGAAGGAGGGTGCCCGTCTGGTGACCGGTGGCGGCAAGCCCGCCCACCTCGACCGCGGGTGGTACGTCGAACCGACCCTGTTCGCGGACGTCTCCAACGACATGCGCATCGCGCAGGAGGAGATCTTCGGGCCTGTGCTGGTGGTCATTCCGTTCGATTCGATCGACGAGGCCGTCGCCATCGCCAACGACTCGGACTACGGCCTCTCCGGCTCCGTCTACGCGAGGGACGAAGAGCTGGCCCAGAGCATCGCGCGACGGGTGCGCACCGGCCAGATCTCCGTCAACGGCTACGCGATGTGCGTCGTGCAGCCCTTCGGCGGCTACAAGCAGTCCGGTCTCGGCCGCGAGGGCGGCATCGAGGGCTTCGACGCGTTCTTCGAAACCAAGCTGATCCAGCTTCCCTGACCCACGACGACAGCGAAGGACCCGATATGACTGCGGTTTCTCCCGATCTCGCGCGCCGCGCGGAGGACGTGATGTACGCGTACGCGACCGCCGTGGACGAGGGCGACCTCGACGCCCTGCGCGCGCTGATCACCGACGACGTCTCGATCACCCAGAACGGCAAGGAGGATGCGGGCCCGGAGGAGTTCCTCGGCGTCTACCGTGCCTTCGCCGAGTCCGGCGCGGAGTTCTCCCGCCACGCGATCACCAACGTCCGTGTGTCCGACGAGGGCGACGGCCGGGTGCGGGTCGACGCGTACTTCGAGGCCACGGTGGCCGGCCCCGAGGGCACGCAGCGGCTGTACGGGCGCTACGCCGACACGTTCGCCGTGCGTGAAGGGACACTGCTCATCGAACGCAAGCGCATCACCGTGGACCGCGTGCTGGACCAGCCGGCCTCCGCGGCGGCGTACGCGCCGTACTGATCGAGCCGAACAACAGGGAAGGGCGGCGATTCGACGAATCGCCGCCCTTTCCCATGTCCTGGGGGCCGTCCTACGGGCGACCGCCGTGGGTGGCGCCGACGCGGGTGGCGAGCAGGCTCGCGTCGCGCGTGTGACGACGGGCGGCCTCCGAGGAGTTCGGCGCGGCGCAGGCGTAGAGGGTGTTGCCCTCCGGGCCGCCGAGCATGCACGCGAACACCCCGGTCGGGAACACGACCTCGCCGGTGATCGCGCCACCCTCCTCGACGCGGATGACCCGCCGGTTGAGGGCGTCGGCGACCCACACCGCACCGTCGCTGTCGAGGCAGATGCCGTCCGGCGCGACCGCCGCGGCGCTCATCGCGGCCTTGACGGAGTCGGTGGGCAGGTCCGGACCGAACGCGGCCCAGGTGCGCTGCCCGCCGAGCCGGCCGTCGGAACCGATGTCGAACGCAGTCAGCTTGTTGCCCATGCTTTCCGCGACGATCAGCGTGCCGGTGGGGGTGATCACCATGCCGTTGGGGAAGCGGAGATCCGAGGCCTCGACGGTGAAGGACCCGTCGGGCGCGACACGGATCAGGTTGGCCGGCGCGATCGGGGTGTCGCGCTTGAACTCGAAGCCGAAACTGCCCACGTACGCGGTGCCGTCCTCGGCGACCACCATGTCGTTGAGTTTGCCGGTGGCGACCGACGAGAGGTCGGCGTGGACGACGATCTCGCCGTCGTGCTCGCGGCGCATGATCCGCCCGGACTCCATCGCGGTGATCAGCAGGCGGCCGTCGGGCAGCCAGCCGAGGCCGGACGGCTCGTCGCCGGGGAGGGTGGCCTCGACGGTCACCGCACCGTCGGCGCCGATCGAGATCACCTCGTGCCGATAGAGATCCGAGACCCATACCCGTCCGTCGTGCCAGCGGGGGCACTCGAGGAAGGCACGGTCGGAGACGACGGTGTCGATGGGGCTCTGCAGCGCGGTGTCCTGGTTTCCGGCAGTCATGGTCGGTGGCCTTCCGTAGTAGATGCGGGGAGATGCCCCCGGAACTCTCGCTTCCAAGCTAGACCAATCATGCGCATAGATAAAGGCCCTAGCGCGCCGGTATTGCAAATAATCATGCGTATGGTTATGGTGATGTGCATCACTCGCTGCGCGCCGACTCTGCGCATCCGATCGGGAGTCGTCGACGTCTGTCGAAACCCATGCCGCACACGAAGGAGATGCCATGGCCCTCGACCCGGCCACCACCGCGTTTCTTGCCGAGATGGCGAAGGCAGGCGGTCCGCCCCTGCACGAAATGGCCCCGCAGGAGGCCCGCGCCATGAGCGAAGGCTTCACGCCGCTCTACGGCGACGGCCCGGAGATGACCCGGGTGGAAAACCGCACCGTGCCGACTCCGGACGGTCACCAGCTGCCGATCCGGCTCCTGGTGCCGACCGACAACGCCCGCGGCGTCATCGCCTACCTGCACGGTGGGGGCTGGGTGGTCGGGAGCCTCGACGGGTACGACACGCTCGGCCGTCAGCTCGCCGAGCGCACCGGCTGCGTCGTCGCCCTTGTCGACTACCGGCTCGCTCCCGAGCACGTGTTCCCGTCCGCCGCCGACGACGCGTGGACCGCGGTGCAGTGGCTCGCGGCGAACCGCGCCACCTACGCGGCCGCGGACGCCCCGCTGATCGTGGGCGGTGACAGTGCCGGCGGCAACCTCGCCGCGGTGGTCGCGCAGCGCGCCGCCCGGGAGAACGGTCCCGAACTCGCCCTGCAGTTCCTCGCCTACCCCGTCATCGACTGCGACTTCGACACACCCAGTTACCTCGACCCCGCGAATGAGCTCATGCTCACCCGGGACGCAATGGTGTGGTTCTGGGACCTGTACGTGCCCGAGGCGAAGGACCGCACCCGCTGGGAGGTCGCCCCGATCAACGCGAAATCGTTCGATGGTGTCGCCCCGGCCGCGGTGCTGATCGCCGAGCACGACGTCCTGCACGACGAGGGCCGCAAGTACGCGCAGGCGCTCCGCTCGGCCGGAGTGCCACTGCGCGAGAAGGTGTTCACCGGGCAGATGCACGGATTCTTCCAGTTCGTGAACATCCTGCCGGGCGCGAAGGACGGCATGGACTACGTCGTCGAGGCGGTCGAGGACGTGCTCGCCGGCGCGGACATCGCCCGATGAGCCCCGATCGGACGGAGAACGGCATGGGTACCGATCGGACGGATAACGGCATGGGTACCGAGAACACCGCCGAGGAGTTCGACGCGATCGTGGTCGGTGCCGGCTTCTCCGGCATCTACATGGTGCACCGGCTGCGGGAGATGGGGCTGACGGTCCGCGCCTTCGAGGCCGCCGACGGTGTGGGCGGCACCTGGTTCTGGAACCGCTATCCCGGCGCTCGATGCGACTGCATCAGCATGGAATACGCCTACACCTTCTCGCCCGAGCTGATCGACGAGTGGGAGTGGACCGAGCGCTATCCCGCCCAGCCGGAGATCCTGCGCTACCTGAACTTCGCCGCCGACAGACTCGACGTGAAGAAGCACTTCCGGTTCCGGACCCGGGTCGACTCGGCCCGGTTCGACGACCACACCGACCGATGGACGATCACCACCGACTCCGGTGACGTCGCCGTCGCCAAGTACTTCGTGACCGCGGTCGGCTGTCTGTCCACGTCGCAGACGCCGGACTTCCCGGGCCTGAACAACTTCCGCGGTGCGACGTACCACACGGCCGACTGGCCACGCGAGGGCGTCGACTTCACCGGCAAGCGGGTCGGGGTGATCGGCACCGGTTCGTCCGGCGTCCAGGTGATCCCGCTCGTCGCCGAGCAGGCCGAGAAACTGACCGTGTTCCAGCGGACTCCGGCGTTCAGCCTCGACTGCGGCAACCGCCCCCTCACCGAGGACGAGAAGCGGGAGTTCAAGGAGAACATCGAGACTTTCAAGGCGACCTCGAAGACCACACCGTCGGGCCAGTACACCGACACCCTCGAGGTCGGCGCGCTCGACCACTCCCCCGAGGAGCGGTGGGCGGTCTACGAGGAGCGGTGGAACCGGCACCGGGCGATCGACCTCATCGCCGCCTACCCCGACCTGTTCACCAACCGGGAGGCCAACGAGACCATCGCCGAGTTCTTCCGCAGCAAGATCCGCGCGGTGGTGCAGGACCCCGAGCTCGCCGAACACCTGTCACCGCGGACCTATCCGCTCGGTGCCAAGCGGATCACGCTCGACACCAACTACTTCCAGACCTTCAATCGGGAGAACGTCGAGCTCGTCTCCCTCCGCGAAGCGCCGCTCGAGGAGTTCACGGACAAGGGCATCCGGGCCGGGGGAACGGAGCACGAACTCGACGCGGTGATCCTCGCCACGGGGTTCGACGCGATCACCGGTCCGCTGCTGAAGATGGACATCTCCGGTGTCGGCGGCGAGACGCTGCGGGAGAAGTGGCAGGACGGACCCGTCACGTACCTCGGGATCGCGGTCGACGGGTTCCCGAACATGTTCATGCTCACCGGTCCCGGAAGCCCGAACGTGCTCACCAACGTGGTGTGCGCGATCGAGCAGCACGTGGAGTGGACCGCCGACTGCATCGAACGTCTCGAGCAGCGCGGCGCCCGCCGGTTCGAGGCGCTCGAGCCGTATACGCACGATTGGACCGAGCTCAACAACGAACTGGCGAAGGGCACGCTCTATCCCGAGGGCAACTCGTGGTACACGGGCGCCAATGTGCCGGGCAAGCCGCGGGTGATCATGTCCTACGTCGGTGGGCTCAACACCTACCGCGAGATCTGCGACGACGTCGCGGCCGAAGGCTATCGCGGTTTCGCCATCAAGTAACGGGAAACGGCAACGGCAGGACGCGCACTCGCGGCTGCGTGCCGCGGCGCGTCCTGCCGTCGTTTCCGAGGTTTCCGACGACGAGGAGTTGGTGGTGTCGCAGGGTCTGAAGTTGGGGTAC
>NZ_PCZU01000006.1:0-8157 GCF_002887785.1 Rhodococcus sp. ENV425 | reverse complement strand
TCGCCCACGACGCCGGCAGGAGGCGCGCCGCAATTGGGTGACGATCGCTCCACCGGCACACGCACCGAGCAGTATGCCGAGCTGCCCACGGTCGAGGACACCGAGGCGTTGGGCCGCCGCCTGGCACGCGAACTGCACGCGGGTGATCTCGTCGTCCTGGACGGTCCGCTCGGTGCCGGGAAGACCGCCCTGACCCGCGGAATCGCCGCGGGCCTGGGGGTGCAGGGCCGGGTCACCTCGCCGACCTTCGTCATCGCGCGCGAGCATCGCCCCGGCGATCGCGCCGGTGGCGAACCCGTGGGGATGATCCACGTCGACGCCTACCGCCTCGGGGACGGTCCGAACGCCCTCGACGAACTCGATGCCCTGGACCTCGACACCGACCTGACCGCCGCCGTGGTCGTCGTGGAATGGGGTGAGGGGCTGGTCGAGACACTGACCGAGCGGCACCTGCGGGTGCGGCTGCGCCGCGAACCGGACTCGGACGTGCGCACCGCCACCTGGTCCTGGGTGGGGTGACCGTCGCGCTCGGCGGTACTCTGGATACTCGTGCTCGTTCTCGCCGTGGATACCGCCACCCCCGCTGTCACCGCAGGTCTCGTCCGGGTAGACGACGGCGGTGAACCCGAGGACGTCGACATCGAGACGTTGGCCGTGCGGGTCACGGACAATCCACGCGCCCACGCCGAGGTGCTTACTCCGCAGATCCTCGACTGCCTGTCGTCCACCGGCCACACGCCGGCCGACCTCGACGCCGTCGTCGTCGGTGTCGGCCCCGGCCCGTTCACGGGCCTGCGTGTCGGTATGGCGACCGCCGCGGCCTTCGGCGACGCCCTCGGCGTGCCGGTGCACGGCGTGTGCAGCCTCGACGCGATCGCGGCCGACGTCCACGGCACGGACGGCGACGGTGATCTGCTCGTCGTCACCGACGCCCGTCGCCGCGAGGTGTACTGGGCGCGGTACTCCGGTGGCCACCGCGTCGAGGGGCCGGGCGTGTGCAAGCCGGCGGAGCTGAAGGCGGAGCCGTCGCTGCGGATCGCCGGGTCCCGCCCGCACACCGACCTGTTCGCGCTGCCCGCACATCCGGTGGCCACACCGTCTCCGGCGGGCCTGGTCGCCGTCGCCGTCGCGGACCTGCTCGCCGGGGTGGAGCCCGAGCCCCTGGTGCCCCTCTACCTGCGCCGGCCCGATGCGGTGGAGACGGCGGACCGGAAGAAGAAATGAGCCCCCACGACCCGCTTCCCCTCGTCGACGCGCTGCAGCCGTCCGACGTCGCACGGTGCGCCGAGCTGGAACGGATCCTGTTCCCCGGCGACGACCCGTGGAGCGCCGGCGCCTTCCGCGCCGAGCTGGCGGCGCCGCAGAACCACTACGTCGCCGCCCGCGACGACGAAGGCCGGCTGATCGGCTACGCCGGTCTCGCCCGTCTCGGCACCGGAATCCATCCGGAGTCCGAGGTCCACACCATCGGTGTGGACCCGCAGCAGCGGCGCCGCGGCGTCGGTGGCGCGCTGCTCGCCGAGCTGTTGCGGGCGGCCGACGCCTGGGGCGGC
Organism: Rhodococcus sp. ENV425; assembly: GCF_002887785.1. Classification (NCBI taxonomy): domain Bacteria; kingdom Bacillati; phylum Actinomycetota; class Actinomycetes; order Mycobacteriales; family Nocardiaceae; genus Rhodococcus; species Rhodococcus sp. ENV425. The sequence continues at coordinate 6,604 of NZ_PCZU01000006.1, read as the reverse complement.
CCCGTGTTCCTGGAGGTGCGCACCGACAACGACGCGGCGATCGCGCTGTACCGCCGGGAGGGTTTCGAGATCGTCGGGACCAGAAAGCGGTACTACCAGCCGAGCGGCGCCGACGCGTACACCATGTGCCGGCCGGACCGGCGGAAGGAGTCACAGTCGTGATCGTGATGGGCATCGAGAGCTCGTGCGACGAGACGGGCGTCGGCATCGTCCGGTGGGTCGGCGACGGCACCCTCGAACTGCTCGCCGACGAGGTGGCCTCCAGCGTCGACGAACACGCCCGGTTCGGCGGCGTCGTCCCGGAGATCGCGTCCCGCGCACACCTCGAGGCGATCGTCCCGACCATGCGACGGGCGCTCGCCGCGGCCGGGATCGCCAAGCCCGACGCCGTGTGCGTGACGATCGGTCCCGGCCTCGCCGGTGCGCTGCTCGTCGGTGTCGCCGCAGCCAAGGCCTACGCGGCGGCGTGGGACGTGCCGTTCTACGCGATCAACCACCTCGGCGGGCACGTCGCGGTGGACACGATCGAGCACGGGCCGATGCCGCCGTGCGTGGCGCTGCTGGTCTCCGGCGGGCACACGCACCTGCTACACGTCGAGGACCTCGGCCGCACGCCGATCGTCGAGCTCGGCACCACGGTCGACGACGCGGCCGGGGAGGCCTTCGACAAGGTGGCGCGTTTGCTCGGGCTGGGTTTTCCGGGCGGTCCGGCGCTGGACCGGGCCGCGCAGGACGGCGACCGCACCGCGGTGGTGTTCCCGCGGGGGATGACGGGGCCGCGCGACGCCCGGCACGACTTCTCCTTCTCCGGGCTCAAGACGGCCGTCGCGCGGTTCGTCGAGGCGCGCGAGCGCGCCGGCGAGCCCGTCCCGCTCGCGGACGTGGCGGCCGGTTTCCAGGAGTCGGTGGCCGACGTGCTGACGATGAAGGCGGTGCGGGCCGCGCAGGATGTGGGCGTGGACACCCTGGTCCTCGGGGGTGGGGCCACCGCCAATTCCCGCTTGCGGGAACTCGCCGAGGAGCGCTGCGCCGCCGCGGGGATCACGCTGCGGGTGCCGCGGCCGCGGTTGTGCACCGACAACGGGGTGATGATCGCGGCGCTGGGGGCGCACCTGATCGCCGGAGGTGCGCAGCCGTCCGCGCTCACCGTCGGGACCGACCCCGGGCTGCCGGTCGAGATCGCCCAGGTGCCGGCCTGACCGTCCGCTGCGGGGGATCGGCCGGTGCGGCTCAGCCGACCGGCGACGGTTCGATGCGCAACGGGGACGAACTCGTCGTTCCCTCCGCCGGGGCGGCGGTCGAGGAGGTGTCGGTCGTCGTCTCGGCGGGTGCGGACTCGGTCGTCGGCGCGGACGTCGTCGGGCTCGGTGTCGTGCTCTCGGGCGGTGTCGTACCGGGCGGTGTCGGCAGCGGGACGGTCGGCAACGAAACGCTCGGCAGGGTTCCCGGGAACTGCCACGGCCGGTCGGTGCCCGGGGCCTCCGGGGGCGACTCGGGCCGGTCGGTGGTGGTCGACTCCGGCGTGCTGGGCGGCGTGGTCGTCGCCGAGGTGCTCGTCGGGGGTAGCGACCCGGTGGGGTAGGGGTCCGGCGCGGGCGTGCGTGCGTAACCGTTGTCCGGAGCCGTCGTGGTGACGGTGGCGTGAGGATCCTCGGAGGGGATCTGCGTGTGTCCGGTGTCGGGAACCGCCGCCGCAGGCTGGGTGGTGGCCTGGTCGCTGGTGCCGGCGGGGGAGACGGGCGTGTCGTCGGACGCGATCCGGTCGGTCGCGTAGCCGGCGACGAGCGCACCGACGACCAGCGCCCCGGCGAGTGCGCCGGATACCTTGCCCCCGGGGGTGCTCGGCGTCGGCGCCGAGGCGCCCACCGGCGGATACGACGCGAGGCGTGACGACGCGGCGAGCAGCGCGGCACCGTGGGCCGCTGCCGTGGCCGGTTCCGGCACCGTCACGGCGGTCCCCGCGAACGCGGAGGTCACGGCTCCGGCGAGAGCCGGCATGGCCGCGGCGCCGCCGACGAGGGCGAGCATCTGCGGCCGCGGCTCGGTGCCGCCGCAGATCCGTCGCGTGAACGCCGCGGCGGTGTCGGCGAGATCGGCCACCATCTCGTCGAGTTCGGCGCGGGTCAGGGGCACCGCGGGGCCGGCGTCACCGAGTTCGACCCTGGTGGCCGACGCGGAGCCGAGGGCCTCGAGGGCGCCCTGGCAGCGCACCGTCAACAGGGCGGTGTCGATCGGAATGCGGCCGCGGGTGCGGCCGATCTGGCGGCGCACGTGGTCGTAGACGCGGCCACGGACGGCGTCGCCCCCGACGTCCCCGGTCCGGGCCGAGCGCAGCACCGATCCGGACCGTCGGTCGAAAACGGAGACGGTGAATCCCGATGCCCCGAGGTCGGCGACGGCGAGGGTGTCGGCGGTGTCGACGAGGCCGGTGCCGTGCAGGTAGGCGAAGACGGCGGTCGTCTCCGGAACCAGGTGGACGATGTGGCCGTCGCGCACCGCCGCGGAGCGGATCGCCTCCGCGTGCTCGGGCGTGCGGTAGGCCACCGCCACGGCGTCGGGGACGGCGTGGCCGTCGATCTGGGTGCTCATGAGGGAGAGGGCATCGATGACGAGGTCGCCCAGATCCCCGGCTGCGTCGGGATCGGCGGCGAGAAATCGGTACTCGGTGGTGCGATCCCCGGACCCCTCGACGACGAGGGCTGAGCCCACTCCGGAAGCGCCGGTGGAAATCCCCAGCGACGTGCGCATAGTTCCCCTCCCGTGCGTGACCGGCGGACAGTGACGCGGACGAGGCCGCAATGTCACCGAATGGTCACGCGTTCGGTCTCCGTTATCCGAACGTAACAGACGGGTGGCCGCGAGCGCTCGTCGAAAACCGGCGATCCCCGTCCGTCCGGCCGCGCCGCAGGCCCGGCTACCCCGCCCGTGGACAGGCCGCCGGACGTCGGTGGCGGAGGCGGGCCGAGTCCGGCAGCTCCGCTGTTGTGCCAGCTCGGAGGCGTTCTTCCGGCTCGCAGGGCGAGCACAGTGGCGGGGGAGTGGGCTGTGAGGGGACCGCTGCCCGGCGGGGTGGCCGACCGGGCATCTCCCGGATACGAATGGTCACGATTCGGTCTCCTCGGTTGCGGACGGGCCCGGCTCATGGGCGGACGGGGGCCGGCCTCCGGCCGTCGTTGCCGGGCGGGCGCGGTCGACCGGAGGGCCGCCCGGGGCCGAGGGGCCTTCGATGGCAGCATGGGGCGCCCGGGGCGACACGGGGACATTCAGCACCCGCTGCCCTTGAGCGCTGGCACTCGCGTGTATAGAGTGCTAGTCGACGCCGAGCGAGTTCCGGCACCCGCGACGACGGGACTGCGCGCGGAGTCACCGTGGTGACTGAACAAACCCTGTCCGAGGACGACAAGAGGCCTCGGACCATCGAACCCCTGAAAGTGGAGGGCTCATCGTGGCGAGCGTGAACATCAAGCCGCTCGAGGACAAGATCCTCGTCCAGGCCAACGAGGCCGAGACGACGACTGCCTCCGGCCTGGTCATCCCGGACACGGCGAAGGAGAAGCCCCAGGAGGGCACCGTCGTCGCCGTCGGCCCCGGCCGCTGGGACGACGAGGGTGAGAAGCGCATCCCCCTCGATGTCAAGGAAGGCGACGTCGTCATCTACAGCAAGTACGGCGGAACCGAGATCAAGTACGCCGGCCAGGAGTACCTGATCCTGTCGGCTCGCGACGTGCTGGCCGTCGTCGCCAAGTAAGCCGCACGCATTCCGCCCCGGAGTTCCGTCTCGGACCCGGGGCGGAATCCGTTCCGGATCCTTCGTTCCAGGAGTAGTCGGAGAACATGTCCAAGCAAATCGAGTTCAACGAGACCGCGCGGCGGGCACTCGAGCGTGGCGTCGATCAGCTCGCCGACGCCGTCAAGGTCACCCTCGGCCCGCGTGGGCGGCACGTGGTGCTCGCCAAGGCGTTCGGCGGTCCGACCGTCACCAACGACGGTGTCAGCATCGCCCGGGAGATCGAGCTGGAGGACCCGTTCGAGAACCTCGGCGCCCAGCTGGTCAAGAGCGTTGCCACCAAGACCAACGATGTCGCCGGTGACGGCACCACCACCGCCACGGTGCTCGCTCAGGCCATCATCAAGGCCGGCCTGAAGAACGTCGCGGCCGGCGCCAACCCCATCGCGCTCGGCAGCGGCATCGCCCAGGCCGCCGAGAAGGTGTCGGAGGCGCTCCTCGCCGCCGCCACCCCGGTCGAGGGCAAGGAAGCCATCGCCCAGGTCGCCACCGTCTCCTCGCGCGACGAGGAGATCGGCACCATGGTCGGCGAGGCCCTGAGCACCGTCGGCAAGGACGGCGTCGTCACCGTCGAGGAGTCCTCGACGCTGCAGACCGAGCTTGTCGTCACCGAGGGCGTCCAGTTCGACAAGGGTTTCCTCTCGCCGTACTTCATCACCGACATCGACGCACAGCAGGCGGTGCTCGAGGATGCCGTCATCCTGATCTACCGCGACAAGATCGGCTCCCTGCCCGACTTCCTGCCGCTGCTCGAGAAGATCGCCGAGAACGGCAAGCCGGTCCTGATCATCGCCGAGGACGTCGAGGGCGAGGTGCTGTCCACCCTGGTGGTCAACTCCATCCGCAAGACCCTCAAGGCCGTCGCGGTCAAGGCGCCGTTCTTCGGTGACCGCCGCAAGGCGTTCCTCGACGATCTCGCCGTCGTCACCGCCGGCACCGTCATCAACGCCGACATCGGGTTGACCCTGAAGGATGCCGGTCTCGACCTGCTCGGTTCGGCCCGACGCGTGGTGGTCACCAAGGACAGCACCACCATCGTGGACGGTGCCGGCACGCAGGAGGACATCCAGAACCGCGTCGCGCAGCTGCGCCGCGAGATCGAGGCCACCGATTCCGACTGGGATCGCGAGAAGCTCGAGGAGCGGCTCGCCAAGCTCTCCGGCGGCATCGCGGTGATCAAGGTCGGCGCTGCCACCGAGACCGACCTCAAGGAGCGCAAGTTCCGTGTCGAGGACGCCGTCAACGCGGCCAAGGCAGCGGTCGAGGAGGGCATCGTGCCCGGCGGCGGTTCGGCGCTGGTGCAGGCCGCCCGTGAGCTGGACGCGCTCGAGAACTCGCTCTCGGGCGACGAGGCCACCGGTGTCGCCGTGCTGCGCGCGGCCCTCACGGCCCCGCTGTACTGGATCGCCAGCAACGCCGGCCTCGACGGGGCGGTCGTGGTGAACAAGGTCGGCGAGGCTCCGGCCGGATCCGGCTTCAACGCGGCCACCCTCACCTACGGCGACCTGATCGCCGACGGTGTCGTGGACCCGGTGAAGGTGACCCGGTCCGCGGTCGTCAACGCCTCCTCGGTGGCACGGATGGTGCTGACCACCGAGAGCGCGGTCGTCGAGAAGCCGGAGGAGGAGGCCGAGGCCGGTCACGGCCACGGCCACGCGCACTAGGGATCCGAACGCCCGGGCCGGCCGCGCGTAACGGTGGCCCGGGTGGCACGAAGCCCCGCACGGAACTTCCCGTGCGGGGCTTCGTCGTCCCGGGGGTCGCGGCCGGTCAGACCGCGACCCTCCGTCGTCGGTGCCGCGCGTACATCTCCCGCTCCGTCTCGGACATGCCGCCCCAGATGCCGTACGGCTCGGACACGGCCAGAGCGTGTTCCCGGCACTGCACGATCACCGGGCACTGCCGGCACATCTCCTTGGCCCGGCTCTCGCGCTGCGCCCTGGCCCGGCCACGCTCCCCGTCCGGGTGGAAGAACATCGAGGAGTCCACCCCACGGCACAGTCCGTGCATCTGCCAATCCCAGACGTCCGCGTTGGGTCCGGGCAAGTGGTTCGGTGCAGGCATGGGGCACTCCTTTGCAGCGTGCTCGCCTGGGGCGAGCGGACCGTGGGCGGAAGGTCTTTCCCCCCAAAGCAATTATTCAGGCTTCGTAACCGTAAAGGGGCCGCCGAAATGGAGTCAACAGTTTCGCGGAGTGGCAATTTCCATATCCCGATCCGCGAGAATTAACCACCGAAATATTTACATCGGGGTCGATTCGTGATTGTGTCTTGATGTTGTGCGCCTCGACCGCTCGAGGCTCCGTCCGGTGCCCGGAACAGCCCGGATCAGGGACTATATGCCCTGCAGTCGGCGCGGAAGGGCACCCGTCCGGGCCTCGGGGGCAAGAATGCCGGGGTCGGCGGGCCCGGCGTGCGCGGGTTTGCGTACAGGCGCCATGTCCGCAATTAACAGGCCGTAAACCCAATGTTCAACCGGATGCAGCACAAGTGTCGTGCGGAGTAATTCATGCGCCCCCGGTGCATATTTCCCGGAATGCGGACCACCTCCGCGTCGGGAGGGGGAGATGCGGTGCGATCATGAGCGCGTGCCCGACATCGCCCTTCCGTCCGACGCGTCCGCACTCGCCTCGGCGGCATTCGGCGCCCGGCCCGGCCTGTTCCCCCTGCCCCTCACCGGCGATCCCGTCGCGTCGTGGCACCGGGCCGTCGCGCTGGGCGGGCAGGGCCGCTACAGCGCGGCCCGGGCGGAACTGACCCGGCTCCGCCGCGCCACGGGCCCCGGCGGAGCGCTCGCGTCCCTCGCGACGAGCACCGA
>NZ_PCZU01000047.1:0-16146 GCF_002887785.1 Rhodococcus sp. ENV425 | reverse complement strand
GTCGAGGCGCAGCGTCAGGCTGATCCGCTGCCGGGGCACGTCCACGTCGAGCACCTTGACCTTGACCACCTCGCCGGACTTCACGACGTCGTGCGGGTCCTGGACGAAGCTGCGGGACATCGCGGACACGTGCACGAGGCCGTCCTGATGCACCCCGACGTCGACGAACGCGCCGAACGCCGCGACGTTGGTGACCACACCCTCGAGCACCATGCCGGGCTTCAGGTCGGCGACCTTCTCCACGCCGGCGGCGAACGTCGCGGTCTTGAACTCCGGGCGCGGGTCGCGGCCCGGCTTCTCGAGCTCGGCGATGATGTCGGTGACGGTGGGCAGGCCGAAGCGGTCGTCGACGAACTCCGCCGGCCGCAGCCGGCGCAGCACCGCGGTGTTGCCGATGAGCTCGCGCACGTCGCCGCCGTTCCGTTCGACGATACGCCGCACCACCGGGTACGCCTCGGGATGCACGCTCGAGGTGTCGAGCGGGTCGTCGCCGTTGGGAATCCGCAGGAAGCCGGCGCACTGCTCGAACGCCTTCGGACCGAGGCGCGGCACGTCCGTGAGGGCCTTGCGGGTGCGGAACGGGCCGTGCTGGTCTCGATGGGCGACGATGCTCTCCGCGAGGGACGAGGCGATGCCCGACACCCGGGCGAGCAACGGCACCGAGGCGGTGTTGACGTCCACGCCGACGGCGTTCACCGCGTCCTCGACGACCGCGCCGAGGGAGCGGGCGAGCATCGTCTCGGACACGTCGTGCTGGTACTGGCCGACGCCGATGGACTTGGGATCGATCTTGACGAGCTCGGCGAGCGGGTCCTGCAGGCGCCGGGCGATGGACACCGCACCGCGGATCGACACGTCGAGATCCGGCAGTTCCTTCGACGCGTACGCCGACGCCGAGTACACGGACGCGCCGGCCTCGGACACCACGATCTTGGTGAGATTCGTGGCACCGGACTTGGCGATCAGCTCGGTGGCGAGGGCATCGGTTTCGCGGGAGGCGGTGCCGTTCCCGATCGCGATCAGTTCCACCCCGTGCTGCGCGACGAGCCGCGCGAGGGTGGCCAGGGCCTGGTCCCACTTGTTGTGCGGCTGGTGCGGGTAGATCGTGTCGTGCGCGACGACCTTACCGGTGGCGTCGACGACGGCGACCTTGGTGCCGGTGCGGAAGCCGGGGTCGAGTCCCATCGTCGGCCGGGTGCCGGCGGGGGCGGCGAGCAGCAGGTCGCGCAGGTTGGCGGCGAACACGTCGACGGCGTCCTTCTCGGCGGACTGCCGCAGCCGCATACGGGTGTCGAGGGCCAGGGAGACCAGCAGCTTGGTGCGCCACGCCCAACGGACGGTGTCGAGGAGCCACTTGTCGGCGGGCCGGCCCTCGTCGGCGATGCCGAAGCGGGCGGCTATGCGGCCTTCGAAGTAGGTGCGCTGCCCGGGCTCGGGTTCCTCGGTGTCCGGCTCGAGCGACAGGCTGAGTACCTCCTCCTTCTCGCCGCGCAGCACCGCGAGGATGCGGTGCGAGGGCAGGTCGGTGAAGGGCTCGGAGAAGTCGAAGTAGTCGGCGAACTTGGCGCCCTCGGTTTCCTTGCCGGGACGCACGGTGGACTTCAGCTGTCCGCGGGTCCACATCGCGTCACGCAGTTCGCCGACGAGGTCGGCGTCCTCGGCGAAGCGTTCGACGAGGATGGCGCGGGCGCCGTCGAGCTGTTCGGCGCTGTACTGCGCGGGATCGGTGGTGGGGTCGCCGATCAGGGCGTCGGCGACGGGCTCGTGGCCGGCCTCCCGCGCGATCTGCGCCTTGGTGCGCCGCTTCGGCTTGAACGGCAGGTAGATGTCCTCGAGCCGGGCCTTGGTGTCGGCGAGGAGGATCTGCGTGCGCAGCTCGTCGTCGAGCTTGCCCTGCGACTCGATGGATTCGAGCACCGCGGTGCGGCGCTCGTCGAGCTCACGCAGGTATCGCAGGCGTTCCTCGAGCTGCCGGAGCTGGGCGTCGTCGAGCGCGCCGGTGACCTCCTTGCGGTAGCGCGCGATGAACGGCACCGTTGCGCCGCCGTCGAGCAGGTCGACCGCCGCGGCGACCTGACCTTCCCGGACGTCGAGTTCCTCGGCGATGCGCTGATTCACGGTCTTGAGAGCGGTCGTCACAGCGGTCGACCCTACCGTTATCCTTCCTCCGCCCTCGGTGACGCGCGTGGGCGCGCCCGTCTCCGAGGTGGACGGTGGGGCGAGCTCGCCGGACAATCGACTACAGGAGCGTGGGAATGTCCCGGGTGCGCGGCGGCCGCTGGGCGGTGCTGGCGCTGTCGTTGCTGACGGCGGCGACGGTGGGTGCGTGCGGCCCGGAGCCGGTCGTGTCGCCGGTCGCCCTGCCGTCCGCCGCCGTCGAGTCCCCGGGCCCGCTGGAACCGTTCGGTTCGCTGCCCGACCGGATGACGGCCGCGGCGGCGACCGCCGCCGGACGCGGCGCCGACGTGACGATCGCCGCGCTCGATCGTCGGACCGGGCGCCGGGTCGTCGGGGGCGTCGACGCGCCGATCGAGACCGCGTCGGTGGCCAAGCTGTTCATCGCCGACGACCTGCTGTACCGGGCGGCGACCGGCGAGTTGCCGCTCGGCGGCAGTGACTACGACCGGATCACCGCGATGCTCGAGTCGTCGGACGACTCGGCGGCGAACGACCTGTGGTTCCGGCACGGCGACTCGGAGATCGTCGAGCGCACCGCCGCACGGCACGCGTTCACCGGCACCGTCGCGCCCGCGGACGGGCTGTGGTGGAACACCGTCACCACCGCGTCGGACCTGCTCACCTGGTACGCGGACCTGCTCGACGGCACGGGCGGGCTGGACGAGTGGGGCCGCGCGACGATCGTCGGGCACCTGCGGGCCGCCGCTCCGGTCGGCGCCGACGGGTACGACCAGCATTTCGGGTTGCCGGACGGGCTGGTCGACACGACGGGACTCGGCGTGAAGCAGGGCTGGATGTGCTGCCTCGACGGGCGCTGGATCCACCTGTCCACGGGGTTCGTCGGCGAGGACGAGCGGTATGTGCTGGTGGTGCTCGCCCGCGAGCTCGTGCATTACGACGACGGCGACGACCGGTGGGCCGATCTGCCGGACACGGCGCTGTTCGACGTGACCGGGGATGCGAGTGCGCAGCACGCGCGGGACACGGTCACCGAGGTGGTCCGCACGGTGTTCGGCGGCGCCGGCGCGCACTGACCGTGACCGGTCAGTCGGCGAGCAGGTCGGGTCGGCGTTCGCGGGTGCGCTCGAGCGCCCGCTCCCGGCGCCATGCGGCGACCTTGGCGTGGTCCCCGGACAGCAGCACCGGCGGCACCTCGAGGCCGCGCCAGCTGACGGGGCGGGTGTAGCTGGGGCCCTCGAGGAGGCCGTCGGAGAAGGAGTCCTCCTGGTGGGACTGCTGATTGCCGAGAACGCCGGGCAGCAGTCGCACGACGGCCTCGGTCATGACGAGGACGGCGACCTCGCCGCCGATGAGGACGTAGTCGCCGATGCTGACCTCTTCGACCCGGACCCGGCGGGCGGCGTCGTCGAAGACGCGCTGGTCGATGCCCTCGTAGCGGCCGCAGGCGAACACGATGCGCTTCTCGCCGGCCCAGCGCTGCGCGGTGGCCTGGTCGAACGGCACGCCGGCCGGGGTGGGGACGACGAGCAGCACGTCGGGGTCGGGTTCGCCGTCGGGGCCGGCGAGCACGTCGTCGAGGGCGGGCCCCCACACCGTGGGCTTCATGACCATGCCCGGTCCCCCGCCGTACGGGGAGTCGTCGACGGCCTTGTGCACGTCGTGGGTCCAGTCCCGCAGGTTGTGGATCCCGACGGAGACGAGGCCCTTGTCGATGGCCTTGCCGAGCAGCGCGACGCGCAGCGGCTCGAGGTATTCGGGGAAGATGGTGACGACGTCGAATCGCACGGGAGGTTATGTCTCCGAGCCGAAGTCGGGGTCGAGCAGACCCTCCGGCGGGTCGATCTCGATGACGCCGCCCGCGAGCGACACCGTCGGCACGATCGCGGTGACGAACGGGATCAGCAGTTCGCGCCGTTCGTCGCCGGCCGGGCGGACGGCGAGCAGTTCGCCGGCGGCGGTGTGCAGCACCTCGCGAACGGTACCGATCTCGGTGCCGGCGTCGGGCCGTCCCGCGACGATGCGTACGGCCAGGCCCTCGAGCTCGTGGTCGTAGAACTCGTCCGGGTCGTCGGACGGCGGCAGGTCGGCGCTGTCGACGAGGAACAGGGTGCCGCGCAGGGCGTCGGCGGCGCTGCGGTCGGCGATCCCCCGCAGGCGCAGCAGAAGCCGCCCGGAGTGTTCCCGGGCGGCTTCCACCGTGTACGTCTGCAGGGTCTGCTCGCGGGGCTTGCGGCCGTGCAGCACGGCGCCGACGGCGAAGCGCTCCTCGGGTTCGTCGGTGCGAACCTCGACGACCACCTCACCCTTGATGCCGTGCGACTTGGCGACACGGCCCACCACGAGCTCCACCGCGGCGCGCCTACTGGTCGGTGTCGACGACGTCGACGCGGATCCCACGGCCCCCGATGCCGGAGACGAGGGTCCGCAGGGCGGTCGCGGTGCGGCCGCCGCGGCCGATGACCTTGCCGAGATCGTCGGGGTGCACGTGCACCTCGACGGTGCGCCCCCGACGGCCCGTGATCAGCTCGACGCGCACGTCGTCGGGGTTGGCGACGATCCCACGGACGAGATGCTCGACGGCATCGGCGACAACGGTGCTCATTACTCGGCAGCCTCGGTGGACACGGAGGACTCCTCCGCGGTGTCTTCCTTGGCGGCCTTCTTCTTCTTGGGCGTGACGGCCTCGGCAGCCGGCGCGTTCTCGGCCTGCGCGAGGGCGGCCTGGAACAGCTCGAGCTTGGACGGCTTCGGCTCGGCCTTACGCAGGGTGCCCTCGGTGCCGGGGAGACCCTTGTACTTCTGCCAGTCGCCGGTGATCTTGAGGAGGTTCTCGACCGGCTCGGTCGGCTGCGCACCGACGCCGAGCCAGTACTGGGCCCGCTCCGAGTCGATCTCGATCAGCGAGGGCTCTTCCTTCGGGTGGTACTTGCCGATGGTCTCGATGGCGCGGCCGTTGCGGCGGGTGCGCGAATCGGCAACCACGATGCGGTACTGCGGGTTGCGGATCTTGCCGAGACGGGTGAGCTTGATCTTGACAGCCACTGCTGTGAATCTCCTTCGGCGCATGCGAAATACGCCTGTCACGTGCAATTCGGACGACGTGCCCTTCTGGCACGTCCGGTTTTGCCTCTATCCTGTGACCGCCGCGCGGTACGTAACCGGATGCGACGACAGCGATCCATTCTGCCAGATCCGCCCGCCGGGACGAAAACGGGAGGTCAGAGCAGAAACAGCAGGCTCAGCGCGGGCAGGGTGTTGTTGAGCGAGTGCGCCACCCAGGAGGAGAACACCGACCCGCCGCGCAGCCTCGCGAACCCCATCGCCGCTCCGCCCCACAACAGAACCGGCAGCCGCCACCACTCCTGATGCCACATGGCGAACACGACGGTGGTGATCGTCAGGACGCCGATCGGGCGTCCCCACCATCGCTCGGGCCGGCGTTCGAGCGCCCCCCAGAGCATGCCGCGGAACATCAGCTCCTCGCCGAGCGGGGCGCCGAACCACACCCAGGCCACGAGCAGCAGTTTCCACACCGTGGGCAACCCGACCAGGGCGGTGAGCGGGGAATCGGCGGCGTCGATGCCGAGGGCGACGACGAGGATCGCTGCCAGGATCAGCGCGCCGAGCAGCGCGATTCCCCCGCCGAGCAGACCGATTCCGAGCTGGTTGCGGAACTCGGGCCACGACCGCGGCAGTCCGAAGTCGGCGACGGGTCCGCAGCCACGCCACACGCTGAACGCCACGGCCGCCGCCCCCGCGAGCAGGGTGGGGGCCATGATGGCGAGCACGTATGTCTCGGCGACGAAGCCCTCCCCGGCCAGGACCGGTCCCAGCGTGAAGCCGGCGAGGTTCACGGCCAGCACCACCAGCGCGGCCGGGAGGCCCCACCGGTGCGCGGGGGGCGAGGGCGCGGGCCGGGGCGGGGCCGCAGCGGTCTCCGGGTCGGGTGGCTCGGGGACGGTCATGCGAAGGCGGCGCGGCGGGTGACGACGGCACCCCGGAGCATCACCAGGCCCGGCCGGGCCAGCACGTCCGGCCCGGTCCGCGGATCCAGCTCGTACACCGTCAGGTCGGCGGGGGCGCCCGGCTCGAGGCTCGGATGCCCCAGCCAGGCCCGGGCCGTCCAGCTGGCGGCGCCGAGCGCCTCGGTCGGGGTCAGCCCCACCTTGCCGAGGGCGGCGACCTCGTCGGCGATGCGACCGTGCCGCACCGAGCCGCCGGCATCGGTGCCGGCGTAGATCGGGATCCCGGCGTCGTGGGCGGCGCCGACGGTGTCCGCGACACGGGCGTGCAGGTCCCGCATGTGCGCCGCGTAGACCGGGAACCGGGTGGCCGAGTCGGCGATCTCGGGAAAGTTCTCGATGTTGACCAGGGTCGGCACGAGGACCGTGCCCTGCGCGGCCATGGTGGCGATCGTGTCGTCGGTCAGCCCGGTGCCGTGTTCGAGGCAGTCGATGCCGGCGGCGAGCAGGCCGGGCAGCGCGTCCTCCCCGAACACATGGGCGGTCACGCGCGCTCCCGCACGGTGGGCCGCGGCGATCGCCTCGACGAGGATCCCGTCCGACCACAGCGGCGCGAGATCGCCGGTGCCGCGGTCGATCCAGTCGCCGATGAGCTTGACCCAGCCGTCCCCCGCGCGGGCCTGGCGAACCACCTCGTCCGGCAGCTGCGATTCGTCTTCGAGGTCGACGGGCAGCCCGCGGATGTAGCGCTTGGGGGCGGCGATGTGCCGTCCCGCGCGCACGATCCGTGGCAGGTCGGCCCGCTCGTCGAGGTGCCGGGTGTCGACCGGGGATCCCGCGTCGCGCAGCAGCAGCACCCCGGCGTCGCGCTCGGTGACGGCCTGCGCGATCAGCCCGTCCGCGTCCTCCGCGCCGCCGCCGAAGCGGATCCCGACGTGGCAGTGGGCGTCGACGAGACCGGGCAGGATCCAGCCGTCGGCGGTGAGCAGCTCGGCCCCGGGGATCGGCTCGGCGGCGAACGTGCCGTCGTCGCCGATCCACAGCTCGATCGGTTCGCCGTCCGGCAGGGACCGTCCGCGCAGGGTGAACGCCACGGCGGACTACTTCTTCGGCAACTTCAGCTGCGAGAGGTCGAAGTTCTCGAGACCGGGCGGCAGCTCGTCGAGGCCCTTCGGCATCTTCGACAGGTCCGGGAACCCGGCGGGCATCCCGCCCATGCCGGGCATGCCGGCGGGCATGCCACCGGGGAATCCGCCCTTGATCTTCGGCGGGGTCGGCCCGCGGCCGCCCTTCTTGCCCTTCTTGCCCTTCTTCGCGCGCTGCGGCTTGCGGGACCCGGGCATGCCCATGCGCCCGGCCATCGCGGCCATCATCTTGCGGGCTTCGAAGAACCGGTCGACGAGCTGGTTGACGTCGGAGACCTTGACGCCGGAGCCGTTGGCGATACGCAGCCGCCGGGAGGCGTTGATGATCTTCGGGTTGGCGCGTTCCGCCGGCGTCATGCCGCGGATGATCGCCTGGATCCGGTCGAGCTGCTTCTCGTCGACGTTCGCGAGGGCGTCCTTCATCTGTCCCGCACCCGGCAGCATGCCGAGCAGGTTCGCGATCGGGCCCATCTTCCGCACGGCCATCATCTGCTCGAGGAAGTCCTCGAGGGTGAGTTCACCGGAGCCGATCTTCGCGGCGGTGGCCTCGGCCTGCTCGGCGTCGAAGACCTGCTCGGCCTGCTCGATGAGGGTGAGCACGTCGCCCATGCCGAGGATGCGGCTGGCCATGCGCTCGGGGTGGAAGACGTCGAAGTCCTCGAGCTTCTCACCGGTCGACGCGAACAGGATCGGCTGACCGGTCAGCTCGCGGACGCTGAGCGCGGCACCGCCGCGGGCGTCGCCGTCGAGCTTGGTGAGCACCACGCCGGTGAAGCCGACACCGGCGCGGAACGCCTCGGCGGTGCTCACGGCGTCCTGGCCGATCATCGCGTCGAGCACGAACAGCGTCTCGTCGGGCTGCACGGCGTCGCGGATGCCGGCGGCCTGGGCCATCAGCTCCTCGTCGATGCCGAGGCGGCCGGCGGTGTCGACGATGACCACGTCGTAGTGCTTGGCGCGGGCCTCGGCGACGCCGTCGCGGGCGACGTTCACCGGGTCGGCGGCGGTGATGCCGAGCGGGTTCTCGCCGCCGCCGATGGAGGTGCCGGGGTGCGGGGCGAACACGGACGCACCGGCGCGTTCACCGACGATCTGCAGCTGGGTGACCGCGCCGGGCCGCTGCAGGTCACAGGCGACCAGCAGCGGGGTGTGGCCCTGGTCCTTGAGCCACTTGGCGAGCTTGCCGGCGAGGGTGGTCTTACCGGAGCCCTGCAGACCGGCGAGCATGATCACCGTGGGCGGGGTCTTGGCGAACTGCAGCCGCCGGGTCTCGCCGCCGAGGATCCCGACGAGCTCCTCGTTGACGATCTTGACGACCTGCTGGGCGGGGTTCAGCGCGCCGTGTACCTCGGCGCCCTTGGCTCGTTCCTTGATCTTGGCGATGAACGAGCGCACCACGGGCAGGGCGACGTCGGCCTCGAGCAGCGCCAGGCGGATCTCCCGGGCGGTCGCGTCGATGTCGGCGTCGGAGAGGCGCCCCTTGCCGCGCAGGTCCTTGAGGGCTCCGGTCAACCTGTCGGAAAGGGATTCGAACACCGAATGCGCTCCTGGGTCTGGCGAAGATGCGGACAGTTCTGCGCTCCAGGGTAGCCGCTCGCGGCACGAGTTCTCGCACGTGCACGAGCGGCCGCCCCGCCCTCAGCCCTTGTCCTCGGGTTTCTTCGGCTCCGGAGCGGGCACCACGGCGAGCACCGCCCGCTCGACCCGCTCCCGGTTCTCCCGGGTGTCGGAACCTCCCAGATCGATGCAGAACGCGTCCACGACGGTGCGGCCGAGGGTGGAAACCCGGGCCCAGCGCACGTCGGTGCCGCACCGTTCGAACGCGTCCGCGAGCCGGCACAGCATGCCCAGCCGGTCCTCGGCGCGCAGCTCGAGGATCGCCTGACCCGGATCCGGGGCGTCGATCCAGATCAGGTGCGGCGGCGCCTGCGCGTAGGTGCCCGGCACGGCCCGCTCCGGGCGTTCGGGCAGCTGCGCCTCCCGCGCCGCCTGCTCCTTCGCGTCGAGCGTGGCGAGCAGGTCGAGGTCCCCGGCGCGGGCCCGGATGAGTTCCTGCCGCAGCAGACCCGCCGGCGGCGGGGCCCCGAACAGCGGCGCGACGGCGAAGCTGTTGACCGCACTACCGGCGTGGCTGCCCACCGAGGCGGACAGCACGCGCAGGCCGTGCAGGGCCAGCACCCCGGCGGCGTCGGACAGCAGGCCCGGCTCGTCGGGCGCGACCACCGTCACCGTGTAGGCGTGCGGGTTCTCGCCGGGTTGGAGCTCGACGTGGATGCCGCCCTGTTCCGCCTGCTCGGCGAGCTGGGGGTCGATCGGGTCCGGTCTCGGCAGCTCCTCCCCCGCCATCACCAGCCGGCAGCGCCGGACCAGCTCCCGGATGAGCGCCGCCTTCCAGTCGCCCCACACCCCCGGGCCCGTCGCGAGCGAGTCCGCCTCGGCGAGGGCGTGCAGCAGCTCGAGCAGCACCGGGTCGCCGTCGATGGCCTCGACGACGGACTCCACCGTGGCGGGGTCGTCGAGGTCACGGCGGGTCGCGGTGTGCGGAAGCAGCAGATGGTGGCGGACCAGCGCGGACAGCACGGCGACGTCGGACGGCCACAGACCCATCCGGCGGCCGATCTGGGTGGCGAGTTCCGCGCCGACGACGCTGTGGTCGCCGCCGCGACCCTTGCCGATGTCGTGCAGCAACGCCCCGAGCACCAGCAGGTCGGGGCGTGCGACGCGGGTGGTCAGCCCGCCGGCGTACACCGCGGTCTCCACCAGGTGCCGGTCCACCGTCCAGGTGTGCACGGCATCGCGCGGGGGCAGATCCCGCACCGCCCCCCATTCGGGGAGCAGCCGGCCCCACAGTCCCGTCCGGTCGAGCGCCTCGATCGGGTCGATCGCGCGGGTTCCCGAGCCGAGCAGCACGAGCAGGTCGTTCAGCGCGGTGCGCGGCCACGGTTCCCGCAGTTCGGGGGCGCTGTCGGCCAGGCGGCCGAGGGTGGACGCGGAGATCGGCAGGTCGTGCTGCGCTGCGGCCGCGGCGACCCGCGTGATCAGGCCGGGGTCCTTGCGCGGGTGCGCGTCGCGGGCCAGCGTCACTTCGCCGCCGTGTTCCACCACACCCTCGTCGAGCGGGCGCCGGACGGGGACGCGGCGCAGCCGGGACAGGCCCTTGCGGGGCAGCGAGTTTCCTGCCGTGCGTACCCCGACCTCCACCGAGTAGCTCACGGTCCGGGCCGCCTCGGTCAGCACGCGGGCCAGGTCGAACCGGTCCCCGATGCGCAGGGCGGCGCCGATCTCGTCGGCATCCTGGGCGCGCAGCTGGTCGCGGGCCCGGCCGGCGACGCGGTGCAGCTCGGTGCGCACGTCCAGCAGGCGGCGGTGCGCGGCCGCGAGCCCGCCGCCGGGAACGTCGGGCCCGAGCCCGGGCATGCCGTCGGTGAGCTGCGCGACGGACAGTGCGTTGAGCAGTTGCACGTCCCGCAGCCCGCCGCGGCCGCTCTTGAGGTCGGGTTCGGCCCGGTGCGCGATCTGCCCGCTGCGTTCCCACCGGGCCTCGGTCAGGGCGATGAGCTCCTCGAACCGGCTGCGGATGCCGGTGCGCCACTGCCGCCGCACGCCGCCGATCAGCAGGTTGCTCAATTCGAGGTCGCCGGCGATGTGCCGGGCTTCGAGCAGGCCGAGCGCGGCGGTCAGGTCGGACGCGGCGACCTGCAGGGCCTGCGGGACGGTCCGGACGCTGTGGTCGAGCTTGATGTGCGCGTCCCACAGCGGATACCAGAGCCGGTCGGCGACCCGGGACACGACAGCGGGGTCCATGTCGTCGTGCAGCAGGACCAGATCCAGGTCGGAGTAGGGGAGCATCTCGCGGCGGCCGAGGCCGCCGACGGCGACGATGGCGAAGCCGCAGTCGGGCTTGATTCCGAGTTCGGTTCCCTTGGTGACGAGCCAGAACTCGTGGAGATCGACGAGGGCGTGGCGGAGGGCGGGGGCGTCGAGCCGGCGGTTGCGGGTGCCGCCGGCGAGCAACTGGGTACGAGCCCGGGCGAGGTCGGTGGCGGCGGTGCCGGATCCGGCCGGCCCCGGAGACACCGGCGGCCCCGATCCCGCCGCGGAGGCAGCGGGACCAGGGCCGCGAGTTCCGGACCCCTTCGGGTCAGAGTGCATCGGCGCCTCGTTCACCGGTGCGCACTCGGACGACCGTTTCGACCGGGGTGACCCACACCTTGCCGTCGCCGATCTTGCCGGTGCGGGAGGCCTCGACGATGGTCTCGACCACCTTGTCGACGGCGGCGTCGTCGACGACGACCTCGACGCGGACCTTGGGAACGAAGTCGACGGAGTACTCGGCTCCGCGGTAGACCTCGGTGTGGCCCTTCTGGCGACCGTATCCCTGCACCTCGCTGACGGTCATGCCAAGCACACCCGCCTGCTCGAGGCCTGCCTTGACGTCCTCGAGGGTGAACGGCTTGACAATTGCCGTGATCAGCTTCATATCCTCATCCCTTCCCAGTCTCCAGTGCCCTGATGTCTTCTTATCACTTGAGGGCGGCGGCGAAGTCGTATGCCGACTCCGCATGCTCGGCCTCGTCGATGCCGCGTGCCTCTTCCTCCTCCGACACCCGCCAGCCGAGCGGCTTGAGCGCGAAGGCGACGATCGCGGTGATGATGCCGGTGTAGACCAGGGCGAAGACTGCGATGACGATCTGGATCACGAGCTGCTTGTAGTCGCCGCCGTAGAACAGGCCCGTCTCGGTGCCGAGGAACCCGATCGCGATGGTGCCCCACAGGCCCGCGACGAGGTGCACGCCGACGACGTCGAGCGAGTCGTCGTAGCCGAACTTGTATTTCAGGCCGACCGCCAGGGCGGACAGGACGCCGGCGATCGCGCCGAGCACGATCGAACCGACCGGGCTGAGCGCACCGGCGGCCGGAGTGATGGCGACGAGGCCGGCGACGGCACCCGAGGCGGCACCGAGGCTGGTGCCCTTGCCGTCGCGGATGCGCTCGGTGAGGAGCCAGCCGAGGATCGCGGCGGCCGCGGCGGTGGTGGTGTTGACCCAGGCCAGGCCGGCCACACCGTCGGCGGCGAACGCGGAACCGGCGTTGAAGCCGAACCAGCCGAACCACAGCAGGGCAGCACCGAGCATGACGAACGGCAGGTTGTGCGGACGGAAGGCGGTGCGGCCGAAGCCCGCGCGCTTGCCGATGATCAGCGCCAGGACGAGCGCGGCAATGCCGGCGTTGATGTGCACGACGGTGCCGCCGGCGAAGTCGATGGGCGCCACGGTCGCGACGAGCCCGCCTTCTCCGTCGTCGGAGGTGCCGAAGATCTTGGCGGCGAGGCCGTCCGCGGAGCCGGAGAGCAGGCCGCCGCCCCACACCATGTGGGCGAGGGGGAAGTACGCGAGGGTGACCCAGATTCCGGAGAAGGCCAGCCAGGTGCCGAACTTCACGCGTTCGGAGAGGGCACCGCTGATGAGAGCGGTGGTGATGACCGCGAACGTGACCTGGAAGCCGATGTCGATGATCTGCGGGTAGTCGCCGAGGCCGGGCAGGAACTCACCGGCGTCGTCGTAGATGGCACCCTGCAGACCGAACATCTGGAACGGGTTGGCGAAGATGCCCCCGATGTCCTCGGTGCCGTAGGACATCGACCAGCCCCACAGCACGTAGATCACCGCGATGACCGCCATTGCCCCGAAGGACATCATCATCATGTTCAGGACGGCCTTGGTGCGCGACATGCCGCCGTAGAAGAACGCCAGACCGGGCGTCATCAACAGCACCAGGGACGCCGATATCAGCATCCATGCCGCGTCGCCGGTGTTCACCACTTCCTCCACTGCAACCTCCCTGTTGGCCGCGCCGGTCAGCGCGTCGTCGAGAGAAGAATGCTGTGGTGATGTTTCGGCCGGAGCGCCGCGCTGTTTCGGCGGAGTGAACGCAAATCGGACATGTGTTTCGTTCCTGTTTCGCGGCGCATCCACCGGCGCCGGCGGCCGAACCGGGTCCCTCGCACGGCGTTTCGCGGCGGTGCTCCCGCGAGCCGGGAGGGGGTGGATCGGGACGGATCGCGACCCGAGCCGGGACGGACCCGGCGGGGCCGGGTGGCCAGCGCGGCGAGCTCCCGCAGGAGCCTCTCGTCGCTGCTTCCCCGTCGCCACCCGCCCCGCGGGATCCGTCCGGCACCTGTTTCTACCGAACCGGAGTGGCAGATGGGAACCGAGTGACGATTTGTGACCTTTCCGTGACCAAAACCGGCCACCCGGTCGGAGGCCGGGTGGCCGGTGGTGAGCTGGCGGTGGTGCGGTGGATCAGCCCAGCAGGGCGTCGACGAATGCGCCCGGCTCGAACGGCGCGAGGTCGTCCGCGCCCTCACCGAGACCGACGAGTTTCACGGGGACCCCGAGCTCGTGCTGGACCTGGAAGACGATCCCGCCCTTGGCCGTGCCGTCGAGCTTGGTCAGCACCACGCCGGTGATGTCCACGACCTCGGCGAACACGCGCGCCTGCATCAGGCCGTTCTGCCCGATCGTCGCGTCGAGCACGAGCAGCACCTCGTCGACCGCGGCCTTCTTCTCCACGACCCGCTTGACCTTGCCGAGCTCGTCCATCAGACCGGTCTTGGTGTGCAGCCGGCCGGCGGTGTCGATGAGCACGGCGTCCACACCCTGATCGGTGCCCCTGGCGACGGCGTCGAAGGCGATCGCGGCCGGGTCGCCTCCCTCCTTGCCGCGCACGACCTCGGCGCCGACCCGCTCGGCCCACGTCTGCAACTGGTCGGCGGCGGCCGCACGGAAGGTGTCGGCAGCGCCCAGCAGGACGCGGCGGCCGTCGGCGACGAGGACCCGGGCGAGCTTGCCGGTGGTGGTGGTCTTACCGGTGCCGTTGACCCCGACGACGAGCAGCACCGCCGGGTGATCCTGGTGCGGCAGCGCCCTGATCGACCGGTCCAGCTCCGGGTGCAGCGCCTCGACCAGCACGTCCCGCAGGACGGCCCTGGCCTCGGCCTCGGTGCGCACACTGCGGGCGGCCATCTGCACCCGCAGCCGCTCGACGATCTGAGTGGTGGTGGCGGCACCGAGGTCGGCGATCAGCAGGGTGTCCTCGATCTCCTCCCACGAGTCCTCGTCGAGGTCGCCGCCGCCGAGCAGGCCGAGCAGGCTCTTGCCCACCGCCGACTGCGACCGGGCAAGTCGGCCGCGCAACCGGTCCAGCCGGCCCTCGGTCGGGGCGATCTCCTCGATCGGGGGAACGAGCGGGACAGCCGCTACCTCGGGCTCGGCGGTCGGCGGCGGGGCCACCTCGGGTTCGACGGCGGGTGCCGGCGGAGCTTCCTCGACCGGCGGGACGACCTCGACCGGCGCAACTTCCTCGACCGGCGCAACTTCCTCGACCGGCGGGACGACCTCGGACGGCGCCGGGGCGGTCTCCGGCTCGATGCCCGGGACGGGCTCGACCCTGGGGGCCGGTTCCACGGTGGGGGCGGCACCGGCCTCCGGGGCCCGCTCGGGCTCCACCCGGGGTTCGACCGTCGGCGCCGGAGCCTCCGACACCTCCTGGGGCAGTGACACGACCTTCGGTTCCGGCACGACCTTCGGTTCCGGCACCACCGTCGATTCCGGAGCGACCGGCGGTTTGGGGGACGCGGGCGGTTCCGGGACCACCGGCGGTCTCGGAACCGGCCGCTCGACCGGCTGGGGCGGCGCGGTCGCGGTCGCCCCCTGGGTGAAGCTGAAGCCGCCCGCGGCCTTGTAACCGCCGGAACGATCCTTCTGCTCGGCGGTGCCGAGCTGCGGCGTCTGCTCGGCCGTCAGCGACACCCGCCGTCTCCGGTACAGGGTCAGGCCGACGACGAGCGCGACGAGGAGGACGGCAAGTGCCGCCGCGATGGCTATCCAGGCTCCGGTACTCACGCCCCCATACTGTCAGGCGCAACGGCCGCGCTCAGCTCTGGGCGAGAAAGATCCTGACCACGCATCCGCTGCGAGATGACGCGGGTGATGCCGTCGCCGCGCATGCTGACCCCGTACAGGGCGTCGGCGATCTCCATCGTCGGCTTCTGGTGGGTGATGACGATGAGCTGGGACTTCTCCCGAAGCTGCTCGAACAGCCCGATGAGCCGGCGCAGGTTGGTGTCGTCGAGAGCGGCCTCCACCTCGTCCATGACGTAGAACGGGGACGGCCGGGCCCGGAAGATGGCGACGAGCATGGCCACCGCCGTCAGCGACTTCTCGCCGCCGGAGAGCAGCGACAGCCGCTTGACCTTCTTGCCCGGCGGCCGGGCCTCGACCTCGATGCCGGTGGTGAGCATGTCCGACGGATCGGTCAGCACGAGGCGGCCTTCGCCGCCGGGGAAGAGCTTGGCGAACACCTGCTCGAACTCGCGCTCGACGTCCGCGTACGCCTCGGTGAACACCTGCAGGATGCGGGCGTCGACGTCGGCGACCACGCCGAGCAGGTCCTTGCGGGCGTTCTTGACGTCCTCGAGCTGCGTGGCGAGGAAGTTGTACCGCTCCTCGAGCGCGGCGAACTCCTCGAGCGCCAGCGGGTTGACCTTGCCGAGGGTCGTCAGGTCCTTCTCCGCGCGCTTGGCGCGCCGCTCCTGGGTGGCGCGGTCGTACGGCTGCGGCTGCGGCGCGACGACCTGTTCTCCGCGTTCCCGCGCGTGTTCGAACTCGGCGATCTCGAGGTCGGACGGTGGCAGCGGCACCTCGGGGCCGTACTCGGCGACCAGATCGTCGGGCGCGATGGCGTACTGCTCGACGACGGCCTGCTCGAGCTGTTCGATCCGCAGCGCGGCCTGCGCGCGGGCGACCTCGTCCCGGTGCACCGCGTCGGTGAGCTGGGCCCGCTGCGCGGAGAGGTCGCGCACCCGCTCCTTGACCTTGTCGAGCTGTTCGGCCCGCTCG
>NZ_PCZU01000282.1:39158-41186 GCF_002887785.1 Rhodococcus sp. ENV425 | reverse complement strand
GCGCCGCCGCGGCCAACGTCCACACCACGGCCGCGTACGGCAGCGGTGACTCGGGAACCGGTGCCGCGTCGCGTTGCCGCCACGAATTGAACCGCACGGCAATCGACGCCACATCCGCGGTGAGGACGCACCAGCCGTCGCCGGGAGCCGCCGTGCGGCACGCCTCGTGCAGGTGCCGGCTCAGCCGGGCGTCCAGGCCGCGCCGCGCCTGCGGACCCGGTTCGTGTCCCACCGACCGGGCGTATCGCAGCAGGTCGTAGCCGAGATCGTGTTCACGGCAGGGTGTTTCGAAGAACTTCGGCAGGGGGACGGGGGAGGAGCAGCCCCCGAGGGGATCCACCAGGATCCCGTCCTCGGTGACCGGGCGGTAGTGCATCGCCGGCTCGAAGCCGGCCGGGAAGACCTCGAGCGCCGCCGCGGTGTCGCCGTCGGACAGCGCCGCCACCGCCGCCGCCGTGGCGCCCCCGTGCGGCCTCGGCTCCCCCTCCGGACCAGCCTGCGCCCCAACGGTTCCCAGGAACAGCGCCGCGGCCGTACCCACCATCACTGTCGTCGCTCGTCTGCGCATGGCACGGACGTTAGGAACGACGGGGACCGCCGCGGATCCCACGCCGGAGCGGTCCGGCCGCGGCCGTCTGCCCCCACGGAGCCAGGCGCATCTCACCCCCTGGTATGACGACAGTGCGGGCGTCCCGTGCCTACCGTGGTGCCGTGCGCTGGACGAGAGAACGCGGCCGAGGCCGCTGGTGGACGATCGCGATCGTGGCGGCGACGCTGATCCTGTACGCGGTCGCGTGGCCCACGTTGCACCTCACCCACGAGGTGCCCGCACCGCTGATGCCCGTCGTCGCGGCGCTCGCGGCCGGGCCGTTCGTGGCGATCCGGACCGATCCCGCCCTCGGGTGGGCGGTTTCGGCCGGGGCCGCGCTGGCGATCCCGCGCGCCTTCGACCTCGTCCCCGGCTACGACTACCCCTGGCAGGTGGTGCACATCCTCGTGCTGTGCGCGCTGCTCGTCGCGGTGAGCATGCGCGCGTCCCTGCAGATCGCCGGGCTCGTGTGGGCGGCCACGGTGGTGCTGTTCTTCACCCGCGTGCCGGGGCAGAACGGCTGGGGCTGGGCGCTCGGCCTGACCGCGATGGCGGTGTTCGGCCTGCTCGTGCGGTGGCTCGTGCTCTCCCGGCGGCAGCTGGCCCGGCAGGAGGAGGTCAGCGAACTCGAGCGGGCCCGCCGCGCGATCCTCGAGGAGAAGGCCCGCATCGCCCGCGACCTGCACGACATCGTCGCGCACCACATGTCCCTCGTCGTGGTGCAGGCGCAGAGCGCCCCGTACCGCCTGCCCGAGGTTCCCGAACCGGTGCGCGCGGAGTTCGAATCCATCGGGGCGACCGCCCGCGAGGCGCTCAACGAGGTGCGCGGCATGCTCGGCGTGCTCCGGAGCGACAACCTCGCCGACGTCAGCGACGGCGACGGCGACGGCGAACGGGCGCAGGCTCCCCAGCCCGGCCTCGACCGGCTCGGCGACCTGTTCGAGGGCGCGCGGCGCGCCGGGATGGTCCTGTCCACCGCGACGGACGGTGACCCGGCGGGTGTCTCCGACGCCACCGCGCTCACGGTGTACCGCATCCTGCAGGAGTCGCTCGCCAACGCCGCCCGCCACGCCTCCGGGGCACCGGTCCAGGTCGGCGTGGCGTACGGACCGGACGAGGTGAGCGTGACCGTGCGCAACGGCCCCGGGCGCGCGGAGCCCGGACCCGGGGACCGCGGCGGCGGGAACGGCATCCGCGGCATGGTCGACCGGGCGCTGGCGGTCGGAGGGCGGCTCGTGGCCCATCCCGTCCCGGGCGGTGGATTCGAGGTGCGAGCGCAGCTGCCGCGCGTCCCGGCGGCCTAGGCTGAGGCCGTGACGGACCCGAGCGCAGCCGCGACCCCCATCACCGTGTTGATCGCCGACGACCAGGCCATGGTGCGGCAGGGCTTCGGCGCCCTGCTCGCCGCCCAACCCGACATCAGCGTGGTCGGCGACGCC
>NZ_PCZU01000282.1:427-39148 GCF_002887785.1 Rhodococcus sp. ENV425 | reverse complement strand
CGGAGGCGGCCCGCCTGCGACCCGACGTGGTCCTGATGGACGTGCGGATGCCCGAGATGAACGGACTCGACGCGGCCCGGCACATCCTCGCCGGGCGCACCGATCCGCCGACACGTGTGCTGATGCTCACCACCTTCGACATCGACGACTACGTCTACGAGGCACTGGGCCTGGGCGCCAGCGGATTCCTGCTCAAGGACGCGCCCGCCGACGAACTGATCCGGGCGGTCCGCGTCGTCGCCGACGGCCAGGCGCTGCTCGCGCCGACCGTCACGCGCCGCCTCATCGCGGACGTCACCCGCCGGCGGTCGCCGCGCCGCGGCCGCGATCGGGCGCTCGACGTCCTCACCCCGCGCGAACGCGAGGTGCTCGAGCTGATCGCCCGCGGGCTGTCGAACCAGGAGATCGCCGCTCACCTGTTCGTCGCGGAGCAGACGGTCAAGACGCACGTGGGGAAGGTGCTCGGGAAGCTGAACCTGCGGGACCGGGCGCAGGCGGTGGTACTGGCGTACGAGTCCGGACTGGTCGTGCCGGGGTGAGCTGCACCCGCGATCGGGATGCCGCGGGCGCCGCGCCGGGGCAGTATTGCCGGGAGGACCACCGACAACCTGCACGACCGGCACGGAGGTACGGATGACGCGCATCGGCATTCTCACCAGCGGCGGGGACTGCCCCGGCCTGAACGCGGTGATCCGCGGAGCGGTCCTCAAGGGCAGGACCGTCTACGGTCAGGAGTTCGTCGGATTCCTCGACGGCTGGCGTGGTTTGGTGGAAGGCGACGCAATCCCCTTGGATCGCAGCAAGGTTCGGGGATTGTCGCATCAGGGCGGCACTATTCTCGGCACCAGCCGGTTCGGCCCCTATCAAGGACCGAACGGCGGCGCGGAGAACATCGCCCGCACGCTCGAGCGCATGGGCGTCGACGCCGTGATCGCCATCGGCGGCGAGGGCACGGCCGCCGCGTCCAAGCGGCTGTTCGAGGAGGGCATCCGGATCGTCGGAGTGCCGAAGACCATCGACAACGACCTCGGCCAGACGGACTACACCTTCGGCTTCGACACCGCCGTCGAGATCGCGACCGAGGCGATCGACCGGCTGCGCACCACCGGCAACTCGCACAAGCGCTGCATGGTCCTCGAGGTGATGGGCCGGGAGGCGGGGTGGATCGCGCTGCACTCCGGCACCGCCGGGGGTGCCCACGCCATCCTCATCCCCGAACAGCCCGAGAGCATCGAGCAGATCTGCGAATGGGTCACCAGCGTCCGCGACCGTGGCCGGGCCCCCATGGTGGTGGTCGCGGAGGGATTCACCCTGCCGGAGATGACCGAGGCGTACTCCGACAAGGGGCGCGACGAGTTCGACCGGCCGCGGCTCGGCGGCATCGCCGACGTCCTCGCCCCGATGATCGAGGAGCGCACCGGCATCCAGACCCGCGCCACGATCCTGGGCTACATCCAGCGCGGCGGCGTGCCCACGGCCTTCGACCGGGTGCTCGCCACCCGCCTGGGCATGGCGGTCACCGATCTCGTCGCCGACGAGGAGTGGGGGCACATGGTGGCGCTGCACGGAACCGACATCGCCCGGGTCGGTTTCGACGAGGCGCTCGCCAACCACAAGCGGGTGCCGAAGGACCGCTACGAGGAGATGCGGATCATCTTCGGGTGAGGTCGCGCCGCGCGTGAGGGCCGGTTCGCCGCATGGCGGCACCGTCTAAAATCGAGCGCATGACTGCCGCCATGTCCGATGATCTGCTCGCCTACGACGAGGTGCTCGCGAAGTTCGAGCCCGTGATGGGCATGGAGGTGCACGTCGAGCTGCACACCGCGACCAAGATGTTCTGCCCGTGCCCGACCACGTTCGGCGCCGAACCCAACACGCAGGTGTGCCCGGTGTGCCTCGGCCTGCCCGGCTCGCTGCCCGTCGTCAACCAGGCGGCGGTGGAGTCGGCGATCCGCATCGGCCTTGCGCTGAACTGCTCGATCACGCCGTGGGGCCGGTTCGCGCGGAAGAACTACTTCTACCCGGACCAGCCGAAGAACTACCAGATCTCGCAGTACGACGAGCCGATCGCCACCGACGGCTACCTCGACGTGGTCCTCGACGACGGCAGCACGTGGCGCGTGGAGATCGAGCGCGCGCACATGGAGGAGGACACCGGCAAGTCGCTGCACGTCGGTGGCGCCACGGGCCGCATCCACGGGGCGAGCCACTCGCTGCTCGACTACAACCGCGCCGGGGTGCCGCTCATCGAGATCGTCACCAAGCCCATCGTCGGCGCCGGCGAGCGCGCCCCCGAGGTCGCCCGCGCCTACGTCACCGCGCTGCGGGACCTGCTGAAGGCCCTCGACGTGTCCGACGTGCGCATGGACCAGGGCTCGATGCGCTGCGACGCCAACCTCTCCCTCAACCCGATCGGAGCGGCGGAGTTCGGCACCCGCACCGAGACGAAGAACGTCAACTCGCTCAAGTCGGTCGAGGTCGCCGTGCGGTACGAGATGCGCCGCCAGGCCGAGGTCCTGACCGCGGGCGGCACGGTGATCCAGGAGACCCGGCACTTCCAGGAGGCCGACGGCACCACCTCGCCGGGCCGGCGCAAGGAGACCGCGGAGGACTACCGCTACTTCCCGGAACCGGACCTCGAACCGATCGCCCCGAGCGCGGAGTGGATCGAGGACCTGCGCGCCACCCTCCCCGAGCTGCCGTGGCTGCGGCGCGCCCGGATCCAGGCCGAGTGGGGCATCTCCGACGAGGAGATGCGCGACCTCGTCAACGCCGGCGCCCTGGACCTGATCATCGCCACCACCGAGGCCGGCGCCCCCGCCTCCGAGTCCCGGTCCTGGTGGGTCGCCTACCTGGCCCAGCAGGCCAACACCCGCGGCGTCGAGCTCGTCGAGCTGCCGATCACCCCGGAGCAGGTCGCGCAGGTGATCGCCCTCGTCGCCGACGGCACGCTCACCAACAAGCTCGCCCGCAAGGTCGTCGACTACGTGCTCGCCGGTGAGGGCGACCCGAAGCAGATCCTCGCTGCGCACCCCGAACTCGTGGTCGTGCGCGACGACTCGCTCATCAAGTCGGAGGTGGAGAAGGCGCTGGCCGCCAACCCCGACATCGCCGACAAGATCCGCAGCGGCAAGGTCCAGGCGGCCGGCAAGATCGTCGGCGACGTGATGAAGGCCACCCGCGGCCAGGCCGACCCGGCCCTGGTCAAGGAGCTCGTGCTCGCCGCCTGCAGCTGAGTTCTTCCACGAGAGGTTCTTCCGCGAGCGGGCGGCCTGCCGGGATGGCAGGCCGCCCGTGTGTCTACTGCGAATCGCCAGCGATGTTCACCATCCACTGGATGCCGAACTTGTCGGTGCACATGCCGAAGTGGTCGCCCCACGGTGCTCGCTCGAGCGGCACGGCGATGGTTCCGCCGTCGCTCAGCTGGTCCCAGTAGCCACGCAGCTCGGCCTCGTCGTCGCCGCTGAGCGAGATCGAGATGTTGTCCCCCGGGTTGTAGCTCATCTGGTTGGGGGTGTCCGCCGCCATCAGGACGAGACCGTTCGGGCTCGCCAGCATCGAATGCATGACCTTGTCCTGCTCGGACGGGTCGTCGCTCGCGTGCATCTCCGCGAACGTGCTCACATTCAATTCTCCGCCGAACACGGATCGGTAGAACTCCATGGCCTGGCGGGCATTGTCGCGAAAGCTGATGTACGGATTCAGGCGTGTGGTCATGCGGGCCCCTCCCTCGGGCGTGCCACTGCTTCGGACCGATCGGCGACATTGTTGCACCGTCCCGGGTCGAACGGGGAAGTGTGCCGGAAGCAATTGCAACACAGCCGAATTCGAGTAATCCGAACCGTCGCGGGAGCGGGTGCGGGTGGATCCGCCGCGAAAACGCTGAGATTCGACCGAAACGTCCGTATTGTCACTGTCGTCGTGGGGCGGGTCGACGCTCACGGCGCACGGGCGGCCGGATTTCTCGTCGGACATCGTGGAGGATCAATGTGCACTCGGGCAATGTGGACCGGAAGCGGGCACGGCGTTCTCGTCGGCCGGAACATGGACTGGCGCGAGGAGATGGACACGAACCTGTGGTCACTTCCGCGGGGGGTCGACCGGATCGGGCACGACCGCGATCCCGACCCGGTGACCTGGACGGCCCGGTACGGCAGTCTCGTGGCCGCCGTCTGGGACAACGCCACGAGCGACGGGATCAACGAGCGCGGCCTGGCCGCCCACGTGCTGTGGCTCGCGGAGGCGGACTTCGGGGAACGGGACCCGGAACTGCCCGCGCTCGCGGTGTCCCTGTGGCCGCAGATCTTTCTGGACCTGTGCGGCACCGTCGACGAGTGCCTCGCCCTGATGGCCGAGCGGCCCTTCCAGGTCCGACCGTTGATCGAGCCGCGCTCCCAGCGTCCCGCGACCGTGCATCTGGCCCTCGAGGACGCGAGCGGTGACTCCCTGATCCTCGAGCACATCGGTGGAACGCTGCGGATACATCACGGCCGCGCGAACACCGTCATGACGAATTCACCGCCGTACGACGAGCAGATCGAACTCCGGAAGAGCTTTACCGGTTTCGGGGGATCCGAGCCGCTGCCCGGCACCACGGAGGCGTCCGACCGCTTCGTCCGGGCAAGTTACTATCTCGACCGACTGCCCGCCGTGGAGACCCCGGCCCGTGCGTATGCGGCGCTGCTCAGCGTCATGCGCAATGTCGCGCAACCGTTCGGCGAACCCGATCCGCAACGGCCGAACATCTCGATGACGATCTGGCGCACGCTGACGGACCTGACCGAGGGGCTGTACATGTTCGAATCGTCGTTCAGCCCGAACATCGTGTGGACCCGGTCGGCCGACCTGGACTTCTCGACCTGCCGCAAGCTCGACCTTGCGAAACCGGGCCTGCTGGGCAATGTGAGCGGCGCGTTCACCGACGCGGCCGAGCCGCCCTTCACGCTGTCGTGACGTACCCCGAGACGAACGGTTCCGGCTAGTCGAAGCCGCCCCCGCCGGCGGGGAACTGGATCAGCACGACCCGATCGTCGTTCGGGCCCGGTTCGCCGCCGGCCTTGTTGACGGTGGACACCCACAGCTGCCCGTCGCCGCCCGCCGACGCGCCGCCGAGACGGCCGTAGCGGTCCTGCACCGCCGGCACGGGCGCCGCCGTCACCGCCCCTGTTCCCGGATCGATGGCGACCACCGCAACCGCCTTGCCGTCCGTCAGCGACACCGCGACCGCGTCCGCACCGGCCGCGCATCCGGCCACGCCCGGACGCTCGGGCCACGTCCAGGCGGGGGACGCGCCCACCGCGCCGTCCACGCCGACACGCTGCAGCCGGTCCTCGAGCGCGGTGCGGTCGGTGACCCACAGGTTCCCGGCGGGATCCCGGCACACGTCGCCGGCCGTTCCGATCCCCGAGAGCACGACCGACGGCGCCGCGGCCGCGCCCGGCGCCGGCAGAGGCATCCGCAGCAGCTTCCCGGCGAGCGACGCCGGATCGGCGGCCGCGGCCGGATTCCCGGCGTCGCCGGTGAGCACCACCAGGTCGGTGGGTGAGGTGAACTCGAGCGCGCCCGCGTTCCCGCTCGCCCCCCGCGGGATGCCGGTGAACACGGGCTTCGGGACGTCGCCCGCGGCGAGCCGCACGACGCGGTTGTCGGTCGGGGTGGTGATGTAGGCGTAGAGCAGCCGATCCTCGTCGAAGGTCGGCGACAGCGCGAGATCGAGCAGCCCGCCGTCGCCGGAACCGTCGACCGGCACGGTGGCCACCTCCACCGGTTCCGTCCGCGGTGCCACCCGCAGGATCCGGCCCGTGCGCCGCTCCGCGACGAGAGCGGAGCCACCGTCCGGCATGGTGACCAGCCCTCCCGTGGTGTCGAGGCACGTGGCGACCACCGCGGGGTCGGGGTCCTGACACGGGCCCGGCGGTGTCGGCGGTGCGCCCGGCGTCGTGGTCGTCGTCGGGGGCTCGAGCGGTTCGAGTTCGGCGCCCGCGTCGAAGCTCGGCTCCGGCGTGAACGGGGTGGTGGTCGCGTCGTCGAAACGGGCACACGACGTGGTGAGGGCGAGCAGACCCACGATCGACGCGACCGTCGCTCGCATCCGTCGCGACCCACCGACTCTCGCGCGCCTCGTCATGACCATGACGTTACCGGGGCGGCGCGCCCCGACTCGGTTCCCGGGTCGGCCGACCCGGGCGACCTACCCTGGTTCGGTGACCGACAAGGCGAAAGACCACGTCCCGGAGCCGACGCCGCAGGATGCCGCGGAGCCGGTGTCGAGTCCCTACGACAATCCCACCCTGGAGCTGCAGCGCCCCCGCTCGTCGATGCTCGAGTCCGATGACGACCTCGATCTCGACAACTCCGCCTTCGAGCGGCGCGGCCCGGCGCAGTACGGGTACGCGGACTCCGACGTCGCCCCCACCGAGCGGATGCACCGGTACGAGCCCGCGGGCGCCGTCGCGGCGCCGATCGGAGCGGAGACCGGTGCCGCGCCCGGGCCGGCGAAGGCGCGCCGCGGCACACTGGACCTGGGGTTGCTCGTGCTGCGGCTCGTCGTCGGCGGCACGATGGTGGTGCACGGGGTGCAGAAGCTGACAGGGCTGTGGGGCGGCCCCGGCATGGACGGGTTCGAGGCGATGCTCGCCGACGCGGGCTACCAGCGTCCGGCCCTGCTCGCGGTGCTCGGTGCGGTGGGGGAGGTGGCGGCCGGAGCGCTGCTGATCCTCGGGTTGCTCACCCCGCTCGCCGCCGCCGCCGTGCTGGCGATCATGATCAACGCGTGGTTGTTCCGGCAGTCCGCCGAGCCGGGACTGCAGTACTTCGCGCCGGACGGGGTGGAGTACGAGACCCTGCTCGCGGCCGCCGCCGCAGTGATCGTGCTGACCGGTCCCGGTCGGGTCGCGGTCGACGGCACCCGCGGCTGGGCGACCCGGCCGTTCGCCGGCTCGTTCGTCGCGCTGCTGCTCGGCGTCGCGGGTGGGGTCTGCCTCTGGATATTCGGCCGCTGACGCGGACGGTGCGTCCTTCGGGCGGCAGGAACAGCCCGAAGGACGCACCGGTGCCTACGGCACCCGGCGGACTGCACCCTTGTCGGCCGAGGTGGCCAACGCGGCGTAGGCGCGCAGGGCGGTGGTGACCGTGCGCTGCCGGTCGACCGGCAGCCACGGGCGCTCCGAAGCCTCCATCTTGGCGCGCCGCTCGGCGAGGACGGCGTCGTCGACGAGGACCTCGAGGGTGCGCGTGGGGACGTCGATGCGGATCCGGTCACCGTTCTCGAGCAGACCGATGACGCCGCCGGACGCCGCCTCGGGCGAGATGTGGCCGATCGACAGTCCCGACGTGCCGCCGGAGAACCGGCCGTCGGTGATCAGGGCGCACTGCTTGCCCAGTCCCGCGCCCTTCAGGAACGCGGTGGGATGCAGCATCTCCTGCATGCCCGGCCCGCCCGACGGTCCCTCGTAGCGGACCACGACGACGTCCCCGGGCTGCACCTTCTTGCCGAGGATCACCGACACGGCCTCCTCCTGCGACTCGACGACCAACGCCGGGCCCTCGAAGGTGAACAGGTCCTCGTCGATGCCGGCGGTCTTGAGGATCGCGCCGTCCGGAGCGAGGTTGCCGCGCAGGACGACCAGTCCGCCCTCGACGGTGTAGGCGTGCTCGACGTCCCGGATGCAGCCGGCCGCGGCGTCCGTGTCCAGCGACGACCAGCGGTTGGCGGTGGAGAACGGCTCGGTGGTGCGGACACCGCCGGGGGCCGCATGGAACAGCTCGATCGCCTCGTCGGAGGCCTTGCCGGAGCGCACGTCCCACGTATCGAGCCACTCGTCGAAGCTCGTCGTGTGGACCGTGGTCACGTCCGTCTCGAGCAGCCCGGCGCGGCGCAGCTCGCCGAGGATCGCGGGGATGCCGCCGGCCCGGTGGACGTCTTCCATGTGGTAGTCCGAGTTGGGGGAGACCTTCGCCAGGCACGGCACCTTGCGGCTGATGGCGTCGATCGTGCCGAGGTCGAAGTCGACCTCGCCCTCCTGCGCCGCGGCGAGCGTGTGCAGCACGGTGTTGGTCGAGCCGCCCATCGCGACGTCGAGCGCCATGGCGTTGCGGAACGCGGCGGGGGAGGCGATGTTGCGCGGCAGGACCGACTCGTCCTCGTCCCGGTACCAGCGCAGCGCCGCCTCGACGACCGCGGTGCCGGCCCGCTCGAACAGCGCCCGGCGTGCCGCGTGGGTGGCCAGCGTCGACCCGTTGCCGGGCAGTGCCAGTCCGAGCGCCTCGGTCAGGCAGTTCATGGAGTTCGCGGTGAACATGCCCGAGCACGACCCGCACGTGGGGCAGGCGCTGCGCTCGACCTCGTCGAGGCCGTCGTCGCTGACGGCGTCGTTGGCCGACGCCGAGATCGCGGTGATCAGGTCGGTGGGGGCCTGCGCGACACCGCCGACGACCACCGCCTTGCCGGCCTCCATCGGGCCGCCCGAGACGAACACCGTCGGGATGTTCAGGCGCATCGCGGCATTGAGCATGCCGGGGGTGATCTTGTCGCAGTTGGAGATGCACACCAGCGCGTCGGCGGTGTGCGCATTGACCATGTACTCCACCGAGTCGGCGATGATCTCGCGGCTGGGCAGCGAGTACAGCATGCCGCCGTGGCCCATGGCGATCCCGTCGTCGACGGCGATGGTGTGGAACTCGCGCGGCACACCGCCGGCGGCCCGCACCGCCTCGGCGACGATCTCGCCGACGTCCTTGAGGTGGACGTGGCCGGGCACGAACTGCGTGTAGGAATTCGCGATCGCGACGATCGGCTTGCCGAAGTCGGAGTCGGTCATGCCGGTGGCGCGCCACAGGGCGCGGGCCCCGGCGGCGTTGCGTCCGGCGGTGGTGGTGCGTGACCTCAACGGGGGCATCGGGTTCCTCGGGGGCTAGGGCTGCTTCGGGGCTGGGGCTGCTTCGGGGCTGGGGCTGCTTCGGGGCTGTGTGCTGCGCGGGCGCGGCGACGCCGGGGACCGGGCTCCGCCGGACGGGGCCGGAGCGGGCCTGGGCGGCTTCGAATTTACTCGTGTGCTATTTCGACTCGACGTCCGCGTCCGGCTCGGTGTCCGCGGCCTGCTCCCGTGCCTCCGCCTCGCGCGCGGCCGCATACGGGTCGGTGATGCGACCGCCGCTACCGGCGGCGAGCTGGGGGAGACGGCCGAACGTGACGACCGGCAGGGGTACCTCGGTGCCGACGGTGCGGCGGGCGCGCGCCCAGCCCCGCTTGGGGAATCGCAGGCCGTCGAGTTCGTCCCAGGCCAGGGTCCGGGTCGAGAATGCGGACCGGGCGGTGATGCCCTCGGGCCCGACGACGGTGCGCACCCGCAGCACCCACGCGCCGACGAGGAACGGAATCACCACCATCCAGCCGAACGCGGCGGGCCAGGCCAGGGCCGGGGAGGCCACTCCGAGCAGCACGAACCCACATGCGAGCAGCGCGAGCCGGGAAATCTGGATGACCTGCGGCTGCTGTTCGGCCGTATGGGATGATGGGCGTGGTGGCACGGGCTGCTGTGGAGATGACACCTCACCATCTTCCCATTGCAGCCGAGGCATCTCACATTCTGGGACAGGTGACCGAACCAAGTTGACTGTCGGACCTTCGCGCGCCTACCGTCGAGCGCGTGAATCAGAATGGGTTGCTCGTAATCGGCCGGCGCGTCGTCGCCTGAGCCGCTTCTCGCAACTCGCCCACGACGCGCCACCCTCGTACAGCAGATGCTGCTGACGGGGGTTTTTTGTTGCCCGGAGCCAGAACCAGAGGAATCGCAGTGAGCGCACCAACCGCAAGGCCTCAACCTTCGCCGCGCAAGCCCGGGGCCGCAGCCCCGGCGCCCGCGGCCGCGGCCACCCAGTCCGGTAACCGTCGCCAGGTCGCCCCCGAGCGGGTCACCGGCGCACAGTCGGTGGTCCGGGCCCTCGAGGAGCTCGAAGTCGACACGGTATTCGGCATTCCGGGCGGTGCGATCCTCCCCGTCTACGACCCGCTGTTCGACTCGCAGAAGGTCCGGCACGTGCTGGTCCGCCACGAGCAGGGCGCCGGCCACGCCGCGACCGGATACGCCCAGGCCTCCGGCAAGGTCGGCGTGTGCATGGCCACCTCCGGCCCCGGCGCCACCAACCTCGTCACCCCGCTCGCCGACGCGCAGATGGACTCTGTCCCCGTCGTGGCGATCACGGGCCAGGTCGGCCGCGGTCTGATCGGCACCGACGCCTTCCAGGAGGCGGACATCTCGGGCATCACCATGCCGATCACCAAGCACAACTTCCTCGTGACCGACGGCGCCGAGATCCCCCGCGTCCTCGCCGAGGCGTTCTACCTGGCCGCGTCCGGCCGTCCCGGCGCGGTGCTCGTGGACATCCCGAAGGACATCCTGCAGGCCCAGACCACCTTCAGCTGGCCCCCGGAGATGCACCTGCCCGGCTACCGTCCCGTGACCAAGCCGCACGGCAAGCAGGTCCGTGAAGCCGCCCGCCTGATCGCCGAGGCGAAGTCGCCCGTGCTGTACATCGGCGGCGGTGTCATCAAGGCCGAGGCCTCTCCGGAGCTGCTCGAGCTGGCCGAGCTCACCGGCATCCCGGTCGTCACGACGCTCATGGCGCGCGGTGCGTTCCCCGACACTCACCGGCTCAACTGCGGCATGCCCGGCATGCACGGCACCGTCGCGGCGGTCGCCGCCCTGCAGAAGTCCGATCTGCTGATCACGCTCGGCGCGCGGTTCGACGACCGCGTCACCGGTCAGCTCGACTCGTTCGCGCCCGGCGCGAAGGTCATCCACGCGGACATCGACCCGGCCGAGATCGGCAAGAACCGGCACGCCGACGTGCCGATCGTGGGTGACTGCAAGGAGGTGATCGTCGAGCTGATCGAGGCGATCCGTGCGGATCTCGCGACGGGCACCACGCTCGAGTACGCCCAGTGGTGGGAGTACCTGGACGGGATCCGCCGCACCTACCCGCTCAGCTACGACCGGCCCGCCGACGGCATGCTCTCGCCGGAGTTCGTGATCCAGAAGGTCGGCAAGCTCGCCGGACCGGACGCGATCTACTGCGCCGGCGTCGGCCAGCACCAGATGTGGGCCGCGCAGTTCATCGACTACGAGAAGCCACGGACCTGGCTCAACTCCGGCGGCCTGGGCACCATGGGCTACGCCGTTCCGGCGGCCATGGGCGCCAAGATGGGCGTGCCCGACGCCGAGGTGTGGGCCATCGACGGCGACGGCTGCTTCCAGATGACCAACCAGGAACTGGCGACCTGCGCGGTGGAGGGTGTGCCGATCAAGGTCGCGCTCATCAACAACGGCAACCTCGGCATGGTGCGGCAGTGGCAGACGCTGTTCTACGAGGAGCGGTACTCGAACACGGACCTGGCCACCCACACCCTGCGCATCCCCGACTTCGTCAAGCTGGCCGAGGCTCTGGGCTGCGTCGGCATCCGCGTCGAGCGCGAGGAGGAGGTCGAGGACGCGATCCGCCAGGCGCAGTCGATCAACGACCGTCCGGTGGTCATCGACTTCATCGTCGGCAAGGACGCCCAGGTGTGGCCGATGGTCGCCGCGGGCACCGGCAACGACGAGATCATGGCGGCGCGGGGCATCCGCCCGCTGTTCGACGAGGACGAGGCGGCCGCCGAGCCGGCCGTCATCCACGAGGCACTCGAGCACGAGAAGCACCCGGACCAGCGCGGCGCCGCAGCAGCAGGAGAGGATCGTCAGTGAGCACCAGTCACACCCTCAGCGTTCTCGTCGAGGACAAGCCGGGCGTGCTGGCCCGCGTGGCGAGCCTGTTCTCCCGCCGCGGGTTCAACATCGAATCCCTCGCGGTGGGCGGCACCGAGATCCCCGAGATCTCCCGGATGACGATCGTCGTCACCGTCGACGAGTTCCCCCTCGAGCAGGTGACCAAGCAGCTCAACAAGCTCGTCAACGTCATCAAGATCGTCGAGCAGGAAGAGGAGGCCTCGGTCGCCCGCGAGCTGCTGCTGATCAAGGTGCGGGCGGACGCGAGCGTGCGGACGCAGGTCATCGAGACGGTGAATCTGTTCCGCGCCAAGGTGATCGACGTCTCGCCCGAGTCACTCACGATCGAGGCCACCGGTACCCGGTCCAAGCTCGACGCCCTGCTGCGGATGCTCGAGCCCTACGGCATCCGCGAGATCGTGCAGTCCGGGGTCGTCGCGGTCGGACGCGGTCCGAAGTCGATCACGGCCACCCGTTAGCCTGAACACACCCTTATTTGCTGAGAGAGGTAACAACTGTGGCAGTCGAGATGTTCTACGACGACGACGCCGATCTGTCGATCATCCAGGGCCGCAAGGTCGCGGTGATCGGCTACGGCAGCCAGGGACACGCGCACTCGCTGAGCCTGCGCGACTCCGGTGTCGAGGTGCGCATCGGTCTGAAGGAAGGCTCGAAGTCGCGGGCCAAGGCGGAGGAGGCGGGCCTGGCGGTCGGCACCCCGGCCGAGGTCTCCGAGTGGGCGGACGTCATCATGCTGCTGGCGCCCGACACCGCGCAGGCGTCGATCTTCAAGGAGGACATCGCGCCGAACCTGAAGGACGGCGACGCGCTGTTCTTCGGCCACGGCCTGAACATCCACTTCGGTCTCATCGAGGCGCCGGAGTTCGTCACCGTCGCGATGGTCGCCCCGAAGGGCCCCGGCCATCTCGTGCGCCGCCAGTTCGTCGACGGCAAGGGCGTCCCCGCGCTCATCGCCGTCCACCAGGATCCCAAGGGCGACGGCCAGGCGCTGGCGCTGTCCTACGCCAAGGGCATCGGCGGCACCCGGGCCGGCGTCATCAAGACCACCTTCAAGGAAGAGACCGAGACCGACCTGTTCGGTGAGCAGGCCGTCCTCTGCGGTGGCACCGAGGAACTGGTCAAGACCGGTTTCGACGTGATGGTCGAGGCCGGCTACGCCCCGGAGATGGCGTACTTCGAGGTGCTGCACGAGCTCAAGCTCATCGTCGACCTCATGTACGAGGGCGGCATCGCCCGCATGAACTACTCGGTGTCCGACACCGCCGAGTTCGGTGGCTACCTCTCCGGGCCGCGCGTCATCGACGCCGGCACGAAGGAGCGCATGAAGGAGATCCTGAAGGACATCCAGGACGGCACCTTCGTCAAGCGTCTCGTCGCCAACGTCGAGGGCGGCAACAAGGAGCTCGAGTCGCTGCGCAAGAAGAACGCCGAGCACGGCATCGAGGTCGTCGGCAAGCAGCTGCGCGACCTGATGAGCTGGGTGGA
Source organism: Rhodococcus sp. ENV425 (assembly GCF_002887785.1). NCBI lineage: Bacteria > Bacillati > Actinomycetota > Actinomycetes > Mycobacteriales > Nocardiaceae > Rhodococcus > Rhodococcus sp. ENV425. The sequence continues at coordinate 25,880 of NZ_PCZU01000282.1, read as the reverse complement.
CCGCCCGATCACCGAGACCGCCTGATCGGATCCCGCCGCTTCGACGGCCCGGCACCGCTGTGGTGTCGGGCCGTCGGCGTTCCAGGGTGGATAATGCGCTGATGTCCTGGGGCCTGGGAAAGCTGCCGGGGGTCGTCACGGCCCGCACCTACCGCCGGGAGTGGCTGCGCCCCGACATCACCGCCGGCCTGGCACTCACCGCGCTGCTCATCCCCGCGGGCATGGGCTACGCGACGGCCGCCGGGTTGCCCGCCTACGCCGGCCTGTACGCCACGATCGTCCCGCTGCTGGTGTACGCGCTGGTGGGTCCGTCGAAAGTGCTTGTGCTCGGGCCTGATTCGTCCCTCGCCCCGCTCATCGCCGCGGCGGTGCTCCCGCTCGCCGCGACGGGCGACCCGCAGGAGGCGCTCGCGCTCGCGGGGGTTCTGGCCCTGCTCGTGGGCGTGATCCTCGTCGTCGCCGGCTTCCTGCGCCTCGGTTTCGTCACCGAACTGCTGTCCAAGCCCATCAGGCTCGGCTATCTCAACGGCATCGCGCTGGTCGTCGTGGTCGGTCAGCTCCCGAAACTGCTCGGCTTCTCGATCGACGAGCCGGGCCTGCTCCAGGACACCGCCGCGATCGTCCGGGCGGTGGCCGCCGGCGACGTCGACCTCGTCGCGGCGACCGTCGGTGTGGCGTCCCTGGCGGTCATCCTGGCGTTCCGCCTCCTGCGGGCGCGCATCCCGGGTGTCCTGGTCGCCGTGGTCGGGGCGTCCGTGGTGTCCGCGCTGCTCGGCCTCACCGACGAGATCGTCATGGTCGGGGCGCTGCCGTCGGGACTGCCGACGCCCGATGTGGCAGCGGTGAGCTGGGGCGACGTGCTCGCACTGCTCGGCCCGGCGGCCGGCGTCGCGCTCATCGCGTTCGCCGACACCGGCGTGCTCTCGCGCACGTTCGCCGCCCGCCGCGGCGACGACGTGGACGGCAGCACCGAGATGAAGGCCATCGGCGCCGCCAACGTCGCGACCGGGCTGTTCAGCGGTTTCCCCATCTCGGCGAGCTCGTCGCGCACGCCCGTCGCCGAGCAGAACGGTGCCCGCACCCAGCTCGTCGGGGTGGTCGGCGCCGCCGCCGTGCTGCTGTTCGTGCTGCTCGCGCCCGGCGCGACCGCCTATCTGCCCGAGGCGACCCTCGCCGCGGTCGTCCTCGTCGCCGCCTCGGCACTCATCGACGTGCGCGGCGTGATCCGCATGTGGCGGATGAGCCGGATCGAGGCCGGTCTCGCGGCGGCGGCCTTCCTCGGAGTGGCGCTCGTCGGGGTGCTCGAGGGGATTCTCGTCGCCATCGGGCTCTCCTTCGTCGCCGTCGTGGGACACGCATGGTCGCCGTACCGCACCGAACTCGTCGAGCTCACCCGCGTCGCGGGTTTCCACGACATCAACCGCCACCCCGAGGGGCATCGGATCCCGGGCCTGCTGCTCGTGCGGTTCGACGCCCCGCTGTTCTTCGCCAACGGCTCGATCTTCGACGACTACGTCCGCTCGCTGGTCGCGAAATCGCCCGAGCCGGTCGAGTGGGTCGTGATCGCCGCGGAACCGATCACCGGCCTCGACACCACCGCCGTCGACGAACTCGTCGACCTGGACCGGTACCTGGCGGGCAAGGGCATCCACCTGGCCTTCGCCGCGATGAAGGGTCCGATCAAGGACCGGCTGGTGCGGTTCGGGCTGGGAGATCGGTTCACCCGGGACCGCTTCTATCCGACGGTCCGCACCGCCGTCGTCGCGTTCCGGCACCGGCGATCCACCGCGGGTCCCGGCCCCGCATAGCCGGGGCACGGCGTTCCGCCCTCGCGGTCCACTCGCGCCGGGCCGCGGCCTGGTGCAGGGTCCCGGCGAAACGGTGCCCGTGCGAACGGAACTCGTCGGTGGTCTGCGAGCGACGTTCCCCCGGGCGCAGGTTCGCCGGACCACAGGTGCCACCCGGACGGTCCCGCTCCGGACCCGGAATGCGGCTCGCGCCGGGACGGCGGCACCAGGTACCGGATCGGCCGGAGGGCCTTCCCGGCTCGGATTCGCCGGCGTTCGGGTCCGAACGGACCGCGGCCGTGGCGCCGCGGGCGTGGGTCGTTTCGTACCAGTAGGCAACCCATTCCGGGGCCGTGGCCCCGGGGCCACGGCCCGGGCACTAAACTGAGCCCGGTCACGGCTGCATTCGCGCACCTCGGGGTGCGGCGCCGTCGACGACCCGTCAGACAAACCAACCACAGGGGAGTTCGCACGTGAGCCAGAATGGCCGTCCCGTTGTCCTGATCGCCGACAAGCTGGCGCAGTCGACCGTCGATGCGCTCGGTGACGGTGTCGAGGTGCGCTGGGTCGACGGTCCGGACCGTCCCGCGCTGCTCGCGGCGGTGCCCGAGGCGGACGCCCTGCTGGTCCGTTCGGCGACCACGGTCGACGCCGAGGTCCTCGCCGCCGCCACGAGGCTGAAGATCGTCGGTCGCGCCGGCGTCGGCCTCGACAACGTCGACATCCCGGCCGCCACCGAGCGCGGTGTGATGGTCGTCAACGCTCCGACGTCCAACATCCATTCGGCCGCCGAGCACGCCGTGGCGCTGCTGATGGCCACGGCCCGGCAGATCCCCGCCGCCGACCGCACCCTGCGTGAGCGCACCTGGAAGCGTTCGAGCTTCAACGGCACCGAGATCCTGGGCAAGACGGTCGGCGTCGTCGGTCTGGGCCGGATCGGGCAGCTGTTCGCGCAGCGCCTCGCCGCCTTCGAGACCCACGTCATCGCCTACGACCCCTACCTGCCGCCGGCCCGTGCCGCCCAGCTCGGGATCGAACTGGTCGACATCGACGAGCTGATCGAGCGTGCCGACTTCATCTCCGTGCACCTGCCCAAGACCAAGGAGACGGCCGGCCTGATCAACGCCGAGCGGCTCGCGCGGGCCAAGGACGGCGTCATCATCGTCAACGCCGCCCGCGGTGGTCTCATCGACGAGGACGCCCTCCACGACGCCCTCGTCTCCGGCAAGGTTCGCGCCGCCGGCCTCGACGTCTTCCACTCCGAACCCTGCACCGACTCGAAGCTGTTCGACCTCGACAACACCGTCGTCACCCCGCACCTCGGCGCCTCCACGACCGAGGCCCAGGACCGCGCCGGAACCGACGTCGCCAAGAGCGTGCTGCTGGCCCTGGCCGGTGAGTTCGTCCCGGACGCCGTGAACGTCTCCGGCGGCCCGGTCGGCGAGGAGGTCGCACCGTGGCTCGAGCTCGTGCGCAAGCTCGGCCTGATCGCCGGCACCCTCTCGCCGGAGGCGGTGCAGAACGTGCAGGTCGTCGCCAGCGGCGAACTCTCCGCGGAGAACGTCGAGATCCTCGGCCTCGCCGCGCTGCGCGGCCTGTTCTCCGCCAGCAGCGACGAGCCGGTCACCTTCGTCAACGCCCCGGCCCTCGCCGAGCAGCGCGGCGTGAGTGTCGAGGTCGACAAGCACAGCGAGGCCTCCACCCACCGCAGCGCGGTGGAGGTCCGCGCCGTGGCCGCCGACGGTCTCGTCACCACCGTCACCGGTGCGCTGACCGGCCTGCAGCAGATCGAGAAGATCGTCAACATCAACGGCCGCAGCTTCGACCTGCGCGCCGAGGGCCACAACCTCGTCGTCCACTACGAGGATCGCCCGGGCGTGCTCGGTGTCCTCGGCACGGTCCTCGGCAACGCCGGGATCGACATCCAGGCGGCGGCACTGAGCCAGGACGTCGAGGGCCCCGGCGCCACGGTGATCCTGCGGGTCGACCGGGTCGTCGGCGACACCGAGGTCGCGCAGATCGTGGAGCGGCTCGACGCCCGCGTCGCGCAGGTCGACCTGTCCTGAACCACCCCCCGCTGTATCCGATGGCCGCGATCGTCGAGCACGGTCGCGGCCGTCGTCGCGAAGAGGAAGAGAGTGTGTGCCCATGAAGCTTGCGGTCATCCCCGGTGACGGCATCGGTGTCGAGGTCACGGCCGAGGCCCTCAAGGTGCTCAGGACGCTGGTCCCCGATCTCGAGACCACCGAGTACGACCTCGGTGCCCGGCGGTACAACGCCACCGGGGAACTGCTCCCGGACGCCGACCTGGCGGCGATCCGCGCGCACGACGCGATCCTGCTCGGCGCCATCGGCGACCCGTCCGTCACCCCGGGCGTGCTCGAGCGGGGCCTGCTGCTGAACATGCGGTTCGCGCTCGATCACCACGTCAACCTGCGGCCGTCGCGGCTGTACCCGGGGGCGAAGTCCCCGCTCGCGGCGCAGCCGGAGATCGACTTCGTCGTGGTGCGGGAGGGCACCGAGGGCCCCTACACCGGCAACGGCGGCGCCATCCGCGTCGGCACCCCCCACGAGATCGCCACCGAGGTCTCGGTCAACACCTGGTTCGGTGCCGAGCGCGTCGTGCGTTACGCCTTCGAGCTCGCGCAGAGCCGGCGCAAGCACCTCACCCTGATCCACAAGACCAACGTGCTCTCCAACGCCGGTGCCATCTGGACGCGTGCGGTCGAGACGGTGGGCGCGGAGTACCCGGAGGTCGAGATGGCCTACTGCCACATCGACGCCGCCACCATCTACATGGTCGACGACCCGGGCCGGTTCGACGTGATCGTGACCGACAACCTGTTCGGCGACATCATCACCGATCTCGCCGGTGCGGTCACCGGGGGCATCGGCCTGGCGGCCAGCGGCAACATCGATGCCTCCGGCACCAACCCGTCGATGTTCGAGCCGGTCCACGGCAGCGCCCCGGACATCGCGGGCAAGGGCATCGCCGACCCGACCGCGGCGATCCTGTCGGTCGCCCTGCTGCTGCGCCACCTCGGCCGGGCGGACGAGGCGGCCCGGGTCGAGCGTGCGGTCGAGGCGGACCTCGCCGCCCGCGGCACGGGCCCGATCGTGACCACGGAGGTCGGCGACCGCATCGCGGCCGCCCTCTGATCCGGTCTCGGTGCGGCCTCCCGGTGTCCGGGAGGCCGCACCGGCTCATTTGCGGGGGACCAGGGGCACCGCGGCGGCCGGGATCAGCGCGGCGAGCGCGAACGCCGCGGGAAAGCCGGCCAGTGCGATGAGCCCGCCGAACGCGGGACCCACGCACGCCGCCGCGACGAACTGGCCGGTGTTCTGGATGCCGAGCGCGCGGCCACCCCAGAACGGTCCCGCGATCTCGGCGACGGCGGTGAAGGCCAGCCCGTTCGGGGCCACCGTCGTCACCGATGCCACGATCAGCAGCGCGACGGCGACGGCCGAGTCGGTGAGCGCGGCGGCCGCGAGCGCTGCCATGGACAGCACGACGGAGAGCGCCACGAGCCGCAGCGGCCGCAGGCGGCTGCCGACCCGGTCGGACCACCCGCCGGCGGCGACGCGACCGAGCGCACCGAGGAACTGCGCGGCGGTGATGACCAGGCCCGCGGCGGACTCGGTCCAGCCGCGCTCGGAGATCAGCCACACCAGCGCGTAGGTCCACACCACGTACTGGGGCACCACCAGCAGCACCGACGCGGCGTGGATCCGTTGCAGCGACCGCCCGGCACGGTAGGGGTTGTCGAGCAGGCCGAGCTCTGCGGCCCGGCCGCGTTCCGGCCGCGGTGGGTCGACGATGCCGACCGCGCACGCCACCGCGGCGACGGCACACACCGAGGCGGAGAAGGCCAGGGCCGAGCCGATTCCGTGGTCGCGCGCGAGCGGCGGAATGGTCAACGCGGCGACGGCGACGCCGAGCGGCAGCGACATCTGCCGGATCCCCATGGCGAGACCACGCTGGTGCGGCGGGAACCAGCCGACGACGACGCGACCGCTCGCGGCGTTGGCGCTCGCCGCGGCGGCACCACCGAGAGCGAGCATGAGCGCGAGCATCGGCAGGGTCCCGCTGGCGGCGGCTGCGGCCGTGGCCGCCGCAGCCAGTGCGAGCCCTGCGGCCAGGACCCGCCGCTCGCCGAACCGGTCGGCCAGGGCACCCCACGCGACGAGGCTGAACACGACCCCGAATATCGGCGCGGCCGAAAGTGTTCCGGCCTGGGCGAGCGTGAGTCCGCGATCCTCGTGGAGCGCGGGGATGAGGAAGGCGGCGCCGTTGACGAGGACCGCCTGGGCCGCCTGCGCGAACACGCCGAGCGCCAGGATGACCCAGCGCCGCGCGCCGATGTCCCGAACCGTCATGTCATCTCACTATCTGAAACAAAATTCCCGTATTGTGAACTTCCCGGTGGCAGCCTATACCTGCGTCCCGTGGTCCGCAGGGCCGCCAGCGGCGACACGGATAGACTCCCCGGCATGCGCCTTGGTCGAATTGCCAGCCCGGACGGTGTCGCCTTCGTCAGCATCGAGGGAGAGGGGGACGCCGCGACGGCGAAGGAGATCGCCGAACACCCCTTCGGCACCCCGACCTTCACCGGCCGCAGCTGGCCGCTCGCCGACGTCCGGCTGCTCGCGCCGATCCTGGCGAGCAAGGTGGTCTGCGTCGGCCGCAACTACGCCGCCCATGCGGCCGAATCCGGGAACGAGGTTCCCGACGAGCCGGTGATCTTCCTCAAGCCGAACACCTCCATCGTCGGCCCGGGGGCGCCGATCGTGCTCCCGCCGAGCAGCGGCCTCGTCCACCACGAGGCGGAGCTCGCCGTCGTCATCGGCCGTCCCTGCAAGGACGTTCCGGCCGCGAAGGCCCTCGACGTCGTCCTCGGCTACACCGTCGCCAACGACGTCTCCGCGCGCGACCATCAGCAGCAGGACGGGCAGTGGACGCGGGCCAAGGGGCACGACACGTTCTGTCCCCTCGGCCCGTGGATCGAAACGAACATCGATCCCTCGGATCTCGAGATCTCCGCGGAGGTCGACGGGCAGACGCGCCAGCGCAGCCGAACGTCGTTGATGGTGCACGACATTCCGAAGCTGATCGAGTGGATCTCGGCGGTGATGACGCTGCTGCCGGGCGACGTGATCCTCACCGGGACCCCGGAGGGGGTCGGGCCGATCGTCGACGGCAACACCGTCTCGATCACCGTCGAGGGCATCGGCACGCTGACGAATCCGGTGACCGCCAAGCGCAGGTAGCAGGCGGACCGCGGCTTCGCGGCCGGCACGCCCGGGACTAGCCTGGAGGGGACTTTTCGATCCCTCGACCCGAGTGAGCCATGACCAACAGCGAAGTACGCGTTCGTTTCTGTCCGTCCCCGACCGGAACCCCGCACGTGGGCCTCGTGCGCACCGCCCTGTTCAACTGGGCTTTCGCCCGTCACCACGGCGGCACCTTCGTGTTCCGCATCGAGGACACCGACGCCGCCCGCGACACCGAGGAGTCGTACCAGGCGATCCTCGACGCGCTCCGGTGGCTCGGCCTCGACTGGGACGAGGGTCCCGAGGTGGGCGGCCCGTACGAGCCGTACCGGCAGTCGCAGCGCCGCGACCTGCATCTCGACGTCGTCGCCAGGCTGCTCGAGGCGGGCGAGGCGTACGAGTCGTTCTCCACGCCCGAGGAGGTCGAGGCGCGCCACCGCGCGGCCGGCCGCGACCCGAAGCTCGGCTACGACAACCACGACCGCGATCTGACCGCGGAGCAGCGGCAGGCGTACCGCGACGAGGGGCGCAAGCCCGTGGTGCGGCTGCGCATGCCCGATCACGACCTGACGTGGAACGACCTGGTGCGCGGCGAGACCACGTTCAAGGCCGGCACCGTGCCCGACTTCGCCCTCACCCGCGGCAACGGCATCCCGCTGTACACGCTCGTCAATCCCGTCGACGATGCCCTGATGCGGATCACCCACGTGCTGCGCGGCGAGGATCTGCTCTCGTCGACCCCGCGCCAGCTCGCGCTCTACGAGGCGCTGCAGCGCATCGGCGTGACCGATTTCACGCCCGAGTTCGGCCACCTGCCGTTCGTGATGGGGCAGGGCAACAAGAAGCTCTCCAAGCGCGACCCCGAGTCCAACCTGTTCATCCACCGCGACCGTGGCTTCATCGCCGAGGGACTGCTCAACTACCTCGCGCTCCTCGGCTGGGGCCTGGCCGACGACCGTGACGTCTTCTCGCTCGACGAGATGGTCGCCGCCTTCGACATCGCCAAGGTCAACTCGAATCCGGCCCGGTTCGACCAGAAGAAGGCCGACGCCATCAACGCCGAGCACATCCGCATGCTCGAACCGGCCGACTTCGCGGCCCGGCTGAAGGCGTTCCTCGTGGAGCACGGGCACATCACCGGTGACGTCGACGACGCCCGGTTCGCGGTGGCGGCCGAGCTGGTCCAGACCCGCATCGTGGTGCTCTCGGACGCGTGGGACCTGCTGAAGTTCCTCTACGTGGCCGAGGCCGACTTCACGCTCGACGAGGCGGCCGCGGCCAAGAACCTCGGCCCCGACGCCGCGCCCGTGCTGGACGCGACGATCGCCGCGGCCGACGGTGTGGCCGAGTGGAGCGCGGCGGCCCTCGAAGAGGCCCTCAAGGCCGCGCTGATCGACGAGCTCGGCCTCAAGCCCCGCAAGGCCTTCGCGCCGGTGCGCGTGGCGCTCACGGGCTCGCACATCAGCCCGCCCCTGTACGAGTCGATGGAACTGCTCGGCCGGGACGTCTCGCTCACGCGCCTGCGTGCCGCCCGGGCCCGCATCGCCTGAGCGGTGCCGGGCCGGCCGCGGCGCCCCCGCGGTCGGCCCGGCGTCGCGCAGGTTGTGGATTTACCCGCTCTGACCTGGCGATTTGTTATTGGGGGCACCCATGGTGCTAACCTTCTTCTCGGTTCGGAACGGAGGCCGCAGCGCCGCGAGGCAGGTCTTCGGAACAAGCCATTGGGGTATGGTGTAATTGGCAACACAGCTGATTCTGGTTCAGCCATTCTAGGTTCGAGTCCTGGTACCCCAGCGTCTGCCCGGTGATTTTGTCACCGAGCCTCGGCCGGTTAAGCTGGCTGAGCTTCCCGCCGCAGGGTGGGAGGAGCAACAGAGAAGAAAGTTCCTGGCCCCGTCGTCTAGCGGCCTAGGACGCCGCCCTCTCAAGGCGGTAGCGCGGGTTCAAATCCCGTCGGGGCTACCACGGACGGCCCTTCGATCGCGAGTTCGAAGGGCGTTCTTCTCTGAGCAGTGAAAGTTCCTGGCCCCGTCGTCTAGCGGCCTAGGACGCCGCCCTCTCAAGGCGGTAGCGCGGGTTCAAATCCCGTCGGGGCTACCACGCGAAGGTCCCTCCGATCCACGGATCGGAGGGACCTTCGCTGTTTGTGCTCGTCATCCGCTCTTGCGCCGGAAATTGCGGCGGTGGTCGGCGCTGCCGTGCGGCGCCTGCGCCTTGGCCCTCCCGTCGAGATGGTCCGAGCCGCGACGGGCGTGCTGATTCTTGCGCTCGAGGGCTGCGCGGAACTGCTCCGCGATCCGGTCCCCGCTCGGGTCGTTCATCGCTGTCTCCCTTCCCTCGCCCGGAGCTCGGTCCGGGACATCCCGGAATCTAACTCGGCAACCCGGCGTCTGTCGCCCGGTTTTCCAGGGCCTCGAACAGGTACGGTGCCGTGCTGCCGCCGATCGGCATCGCCGGCATCCCGAGCTTGCGGTGGTCCCAGGACCGGGTCCGGTCCGCGACGACCCGCACCGCGACGCGCTTGTGCATCATCTGCTCGACCGCGGGCCGCAACTCCGCGGTGTAGGGGCCGGTGTAGCGTTCCCACACGCTGCGGCACACCTCGAACAGCACCTCTCGATCCTCGACCACCTCGGCATGCCCCTCGAGCGAGACGCCGCGCAGGGTGTCGTAGGTGTGGCCGTCCTCGACCAGGGCGCTGATCCGGTTGTCGCGCCGCAGATTGACCGCCTTCTGCGATTTCAGCTTCGTCTCGAACCAGATCTCGCCGTCCAGCACCGCGTACCACATCGCGACGAGGTGCGGGAGGCCGCCGGGGCCGATCGTCGCCATCGTCGCGACGCGGCTGCGTTCGAGAAAGTCGCCGATCTCGGCGTCGGTCATCGTGATCTGTGTGCGCTGGTTGGTTCCCATCCGTGCACTGTCGCACAGGAGCCGGCGGGTGGACGGGCTACTGCAGTCGCTTCTGCAGCGCGTCGGCGGCCGCCAGCAGGTCCGCGGCCCAGCGCGCCCCGGGCCGGCGGCCCATGCGGTCGACGGGTCCCGAGACGGAGATCGCGGCCACGACGGCCCCGGATGCATCGCGCACGGGGGCGGCCACCGAGGCGACCCCGGGTTCGCGTTCGGCGACGCTCTGCGCCCAGCCCCGGCGCCGGACTTCGGCGAGGACCCGCTCGCCGAATGCGGCCTCCGGCAGGATCGCCCGCTGCGTCGCGGCGTCGGCCCAGGCGAGCAGGACCCTGGCTCCGGACCCGGCGGTCATCGGCAGCCGGGCCCCCACGAGGACGGTGTCGCGCAGGCCCGTCGGGGGTTCGAGGGCCGCGACGCACACCCGGTGGGTGCCCTCCCGTCGATACAACTGCACGCTCTCGCCGGTGATCTCGCGCAGGCGCGGCAGCACGAGCGAGGCGGCGTCGACGAGTGCGTCGCCCGCGCCTGCCGACAGTTCGGCCAGACCGGGACCCGGCCGCCACTGGCCGTCACCGTCGCGGGCGAGCAGCCGGTGCACCTCGAGCCCGACCGCGAGCCGGTGGGCGGTGGCGCGGGGAAGTCCGGTGCGGGCGCACAGTTCGGTGAGAGTGCAGGGCTGCTCCGCCACTGCATGGAGGACGGCCATCGCTTTGTCCAGCACTCCGATCCCGCTATGCTGTCTCATAGGTCGATACCTCCGTCTCGCATAATGGGAAGCATAACCCACGCGGAACCGGGCGGGGACGACAGCATTCGCGGCCCGGGACAGCCCCGAGAACGGGATCCGCGTTCGTCACGTACGACAGGTGGAGAAGATGGCTGGAAAGACTCTGGCGGAGAAGGTGTGGGACCAGCACGTGGTCGTGCGCGGTACGGGAGAGGGCGCGGCGCGACAGCCGGACCTGATCTACATCGATCTGCATCTCGTGCACGAGGTCACGAGCCCGCAGGCGTTCGACGGTCTGCGGTTGGCGGATCGGCCCGTGCGGCGGCCGGACCTCACCATCGCGACCGAGGACCACAACGTGCCCACGGTCGACATCGACAAGCCCATCGCCGACCCCGTCTCGCGCACCCAGGTCGAGACGCTGCGCCGCAACTGCGAGGAGTTCGGCATCCGGCTGCATCCGATGGGTGACGTCGAACAGGGCATCGTCCACGTCGTCGGACCGCAGCTCGGCCTGACGCAGCCGGGCATGACGGTGGTGTGCGGCGACAGCCACACCTCCACCCACGGCGCCTTCGGTGCCCTGGCGATGGGCATCGGCACGAGCGAGGTCGAGCACGTGCTGGCAACTCAGACACTGTCGCTGCGCCCGTTCAAGACCATGGCGATCACCGTCGACGGCGCACTGCCGCCCGGCGTCACGAGCAAGGATCTGATCCTCGCCGTCATCGCCCGGATCGGCACCGGCGGCGGCCAGGGCTACGTGCTCGAGTACCGCGGCGAGGCGATCCGGAAGCTGTCGATGGAAGCACGGATGACCATCTGCAACATGTCCATCGAGGCGGGCGCCCGGGCCGGGATGATCGCGCCCGACGAGATCACCTACGAGTTCCTGAAGGGCCGCCCGCACGCCCCCCAGGGCGCGGACTGGGACGCCGCGGTGGCCGCGTGGGAGCAGTTGAAGACCGACGAGGACGCGGTTTTCGACGCCGAGGTCCACATCGACGGCTCGTCCCTGACGCCCTTCGTCACGTGGGGCACCAACCCCGGCCAGGGCGCGCCCCTCGGCGCGTCGGTGCCCGACCCGGAGGCGATGGCGGACGAGGGTGAGCGCCTCGCGGCCGAGAAGGCGCTGCGGTACATGGGACTCGAGCCCGGAACCCCGCTGCGTGAGGTGCCGGTCGACACCGTCTTCGTCGGCTCGTGCACCAACGGCCGGATCGAGGATCTGCGCGCCGTTGCGGAAGTTCTCCAGGGCCGCAAGGTCGCCGACGGCGTTCGTATGCTCGTCGTACCCGGATCGATGCGCGTTCGTGCCCAAGCCGAAGCCGAAGGTCTCGGTGAGGTCTTCACGGCCGCGGGCGCGGAATGGCGCCAGGCCGGCTGCTCGATGTGCCTGGGCATGAATCCGGATCAGCTGGCGCCGGGCGAGCGCTGTGCATCGACCTCGAACCGGAACTTCGAAGGCCGCCAGGGCAAGGGCGGGCGCACCCACCTCGTCTCGCCTGAGGTCGCCGCGGCGACCGCGGTGCGCGGCACTCTCTCCGCTCCGGCGGATCTGGACTAGGTCACGGAACCGAAGGAGAATTTCGATGGAAGCCTTCACCACTCACAAGGGCATCGGCGTTCCGCTGCGCCGGTCGAACGTCGACACCGACCAGATCATCCCCGCGGTGTATCTGAAGCGGGTCACTCGAAGCGGATTCGAGGACGGGCTGTTTGCCGCCTGGCGCACGGATCCGGCCTTCGTACTGAACACTCCGCCGTTCGACCGGGGCAGTGTCCTCGTGGCCGGGCCGGATTTCGGCACCGGGTCCTCCCGCGAGCACGCCGTGTGGGCGTTGTCCGATTACGGCTTCCGCGTCGTGATCTCGTCCCGCTTCGCCGACATCTTCCGGGGCAACTCCGGAAAGGCCGGACTGCTGGCCGCTCAGGTCGAGCAGCCGGACGTCGAATTGCTCTGGAAACTCATCGAACAACAGCCGGGACTGGAGCTGGAGGTCGACCTCGAGCATCGCACCGTGACCGCCGGAACCACCGTGGTGCCGTTCAGCATTGACGACTACACCCGGTGGCGTCTGCTGGAGGGTCTCGACGACATCGGGCTCACGTTACGGCAGGTAGAGGCGATTTCCGAGTTCGAAAACGCAAGGCCGTCTTGGAAACCGCGGACCCTCCCGGCGCCCTGATCCGGCCCCGAATCGGGCCTGGGCGGGCCGGATCCGACGACACGTTCGGATCCGGCCCGCCTGTAATTTGCATGAGAATTGGCGTGGCACATAGACTCTTGCCCGTTTGCGGGTCTACCGTGGACTCGAGTCGGTCTGACGGTGGACCGTTATGTGCGGAGGAATGCAATGAACAAGGCAGAGCTGATCGATGTTCTGACCGAAAAACTCGGTTCGGACAGGCGCACTGCAACGGCGGCCGTGGAGCACATGGTCGACGCGATCGTGCGCGCAGTGCACTCGGGTAAGAGCGTCACGATCACCGGCTTCGGCGTCTTCGAGCAGCGCCGCCGCGCGGCGCGGGTCGCGCGCAACCCGCGCACGGGTGAGACCGTGAAGGTCAAGCCGACGTCGGTGCCGGCGTTCCGCCCCGGCGCGCAGTTCAAGGCGGTCATCGCCGGCAGCCAGAAGCTCCCCGCGACCGGTCCGGCCGTCAAGCGGGGCGCGGCTGCCGCGGCGAAGAAGACCGCGGCCGCGAAGAAGACCGCGGCCAAGAAGACCGCGGCGGCGAAGAAGACTGCCGCCAAGGCAGCTCCGGCGAAGAAGGCGACCACCGCGGCCAAGGCTCCGGCCAAGACCACCGCGGCGAAGAAGACCACCGCGGCCAAGGCTCCGGCCAAGAAGACCACCGCGGCCAAGAAGGCGCCGGCCCGGAAGGCTGCAGCCAAGAAGTAGGGCTGCTGGGAGTAGGGCTGCCGAGAACTAGGGCTGCCAACCGGATACCGTCCGTTCGGCGGCCATCGGGGGGAACCTCGATGGCCGCCGAAGCGCGTTCAGGCGGGCCCGGCGGGCAGCGGGCTGTCGATGTGGTCCACCGCGACGAGCCGGTCGCCGGCGAGCGACAGCACCCACGTGCTGCCCTTGCGGTTACGCGTGTTCGGCGCGGTGATCCCGTCGTGCTCGGCCCACCATTGCACAAGGTCCGGGATCACCTTGCCCTGGCTGCAGATCACCGGCACCCCGCCGCGCTGGGCGAGGTCGAGCACCCGCTTGCGCCCGAGTTGCGGGTCGGCGCTGTACTCCTCCTCCGTGAGGGAGGGTTCGACGGCAACGTCGATCCCGAGCCGGTCCGCGAGCGGTTGCACCGTCTGCACGCAGCGTGCCCGGTCCGCGGCGACCACGCTGTCGGCGCCGAACGCGAGCAGTTGCGGAACGAGGGCCTGGGCCTGGGCACGGCCCGCCGCGTCGAGCGGCCGGTCCCGATCGTCGCCCCGGTGATTCCTGCGGCTGCCGGCCTTGGCATGCCGCACGATCAGCACCGTCGCCGTGTCCGGCGGCAGGGCCTGGAAGCGGCGCAGCACCGTGTGGTCCATCGGGTACGACAGGGCCGCGAAGGCGTCGTCGGGTGCGAGCCAGCGCAGCTCGTCGACCTCGTCGTTGGGGGTGAACTCCCCGCTGCACTTCTCGGCGGCCCAGTAGTCCACCCGCTTGAGCTTGCGGTGACCCGGCACCGGGTAGGTGACCTTGCCGAGATACCGGCCGAGACGCGCCGAAATCCCGGTCTCCTCCTCGATCTCGCGCAGGGCGGCGACGATCGGGGTCTCGCCGGGATCGAGCTTGCCCTTGGGGAAGGACCAGTCGTCGTAACGCGGCCGGTGCACGACCGCCACGTCGAAACGGTTCCGGTCGGTCGGATTCCGTCGCCAGAGGACAGCCCCGGCGGCGAAGATGTTGGCTCGCATTGCGTTGTCGGAAACGGGGGACACCGACATCCTTCCGATCAGGAGCTACGGCTACGCATGAGCTCTTCTTGATGGTCACGGGCCGCGGTTCCGGGAGCCGGCGACGCGAGCCAGGTTCCGTCGGCCCGCAACGTCCAGCACCGGGTGGCCGGGTCGAGCGCCGACTCGAAGATCGAGTCGAGTTGCGCCGCCAGTCGGGGATCCTTCACCTGTGCCATCACCTCCACCCGGCGATCGAGGTTGCGATGCATCATGTCGGCGCTGCCGATCCAGATCTCGTCGGCTGCCCGGAAATGCAGGACGCGCGAGTGCTCCAGGAACCGCCCGAGGATGGACCGCACCGTGATGTTCTCGCTCAGTCCGGGTACTCCGGGCTTGAGCGCGCAGATGCCGCGCACGACGATCTCCACCGGCACCCCCGCGCAGGAGGCGCGGTACAGCGCGTCGATGACCTGCTCGTCGACCAGCGCATTGGCCTTCAGGCGGATCCGGGCGTCGCGACCGGCCGCGTGGTGCTCGATCTCGGCGTCGATCCGTTCGATGATGCCCGCTCGCACGCCGTGCGGGGCCACGAGCAGGTTGCGGTACTTCGCCATCCGCGAGTAACCGGTGAGCGTGTTGAACAGATCGGTCAGGTCCGCGCCGATCTCCGGGGCGGCGGTGAGCAGGCCGACGTCCTCGTAGAGCCGGGCGGTCTTCGGGTTGTAGTTGCCGGTACCGATGTGGCAGTAGCGGCGGATGAGCGAGCCCTCCCGGCGGACCACGAGGCACGTCTTGCAGTGGGTCTTCAGTCCCACCAGGCCGTACACCACGTGCACGCCGGCCTGTTCGAGTTTGCGGGCCCACTTGATGTTCGCCTGCTCGTCGAAGCGGGCCTTGATCTCCACCAGCGCCACCACCTGCTTGCCGGCCTCCGCCGCGGCGATCAGTGCGTTGACGATGGGGGAGTCGCCGGAGGTGCGGTAGAGGGTCTGCTTGATCGCGAGCACCTGGCTGTCGGCTGCGGCCTGCTCGATGAACCGTTGCACGCTGGTGGAGAAGGAATCGTAGGGGTGGTGCACCAGCACGTCGCCCTCGCGCAGCGTCGAGAACACGCTCTTGGGGGTCTCGCGTTCGCCGAACGCGGGGTGCGTGGCCGGCACGAACGGCCGGTCCTTCAGGTCGGGGCGGTCCACGCCGTGCACCTGCCACAGGCTCGACAGGTCCAGCAGTCCCGGCAGCTGCACCACGTCGGCGGGATCGACGTCGAGCTCGCGCAGCAGCAGTTCGAGCATGTGCTCGGTCATGTCGTCGGCGACCTCGAGACGCACGGGAGAACCGAAGCGGCGACGGGCGAGTTCCCGCTCGAGCGCCTGGAGGAGATCCTCGTCGCGGTCCTCCTCGACCTCGAAGTCGGCGTTGCGCGTGACCCGGAAGGCGTGGTGCTCGACGATTTCCATGCCGGGGAACAGCACGTCGAGATGTGCCGCGATGAGTTCCTCGAGAGGCAGGAACGCGTCGATCTCGTCCGGGGAGCCTTCCCGGCGGACCCGGACGAAGCGATCGACGTTGTCCGGCACCTTCACCCGCGCGAAGTGCTCCCCGGCGGACTCCAGATCCTTCACGGTGACAGCGAGGTTGAGGCTCAGCCCGCTGATGTACGGGAACGGGTGTGCCGGATCGACCGCGAGGGGCGTCAGTACCGGGAACACCTGCTCGACGAAGTACGCGGTCAGGCGCTGTTTTTCGTCGTCGGTCAGATCCTCCCAGTCGATGATGGAAATGCCTTCGGCGGTCAGGGCGGGCAGGACCGAATCGAGGAAGACGAGAGCGTGCCGGCGCGCGATCTCCTGGGTGCTGCGCGCGATGAGCGCGAGTTGCGCTCGTGGCGACAGCCCGTCGGCGGAGCGGACCGACAGGCCGGTTTCGGCACGGCGCTTGAGGCCGGCGACGCGCACCATGTAGAACTCGTCGAGGTTCGAGGCGAAGATCGCAAGGAACTTGGCGCGTTCGAGGAGCGGCAGAGACGTGTCCTCGGCCAGCGCGAGCACCCGCGCGTTGAAGTCGAGCCAGCTCAGTTCCCGGTTGAGGTAGCGGTCCAGCGGCAAGCCGTCGGCGACCGCCTGCAGCATCGTGGCTGCGGGCGGGGCACTCGGCGCCGAGGCCGAACGGGTGGCGGTGGTGCCGTCGAGTCCGGCTCCGCCGTCGCCGGATGCCCCGGCGAACCCGGGAGGTTCGGTGTCGATGCGCTGGTCCGTGGAATCGCCGTGTTTCACACGTCGATCATCCCTCAGTTTCGGAACGGCGGACAATCCGTCGACGTACGTCACCCGAAGTCGGGATGACGAACGGGCATCGGCCATCCGATCCGCCCCAGAGCCGAGGCCGTCGCGGGCCCCACGCCCTGCGCCGTGGCGGCCTCGAGATCGGCGACGGTGTCCACGTCGAGCCGCAGTCCCGGCCAGTCCCCGGCCAGGGGGTGGGCTCCCGCCCGCACGTGACGGTGCGCCGAGTCCGGGCCGAACAGCGGGTGCAGCGGTTCGGTCGTGCAGTGCAGCAGCGCCGAGGTGCCGGTGCCGGTGTGGTCCACGACGACCGCCCGGCCGACCTCGCGCGCCGCGGTCAGGGCCGCGGACAGTTCGGCGGGCCGCAGGGCCGGCAGGTCCGCGTGCAGCGCGACCAGATCCACGCCGGGCTCGCGGGACCGCACCCGCCGGGCCGCGGCGGCGAGCGCCGCATTCAGCGGATCGACGGCGGTGCCGGCCGTGTCGACGGCGGGGGGATCGGCGAGCGTGTGCGCCCCCGCGCGGAGAGCCAGCGCGGCGACATCGGCGTCGGTGGTGATCACGGTGACGGCGAGCCCCTCGACCGCCAGCGCCGCGTGGAGGGTGTCGTCGAGCATCGCGAGCACCAGGGCCGCTCGGGTGCCGGGGTCGAGGACGTGCGCCAGCCGCGACTTCGCCAGGCCGAGGGCCTTGACGGGAATCAGCGCGTGCGCGGCGGTCATGGTCGTCGATTCTGCCAGTCGGCGACGAGGACGGTCGCGGGCGCGGCGGTGGGCGATACTGGAGCGGTCGCGGCGGTGGTCTGCGGACGGGATCGGACACGAGTAAGGGGACTGCGTGAGCAAGGCTGCGGTGTTGGGTGCGGGGTCGTGGGGGACGGCCTTCGCGAAGGTACTGGCGGAGGCCGGAACGGACGTGACGATCTGGGCGCGGCGCGCGGAGGTGGCCGAGGCGATCGCCGCCCGGCACGAGAACCCGGACTATCTGCCGGGCGTCGAGTTGCCCTCGACGTTGCGCGCCACCGCGGATCACCGCGTCGCACTCGACGGAGTGGACTTCCTCGTCCTCGCGGTGCCGTCGCAGACGCTGCGCGCGAATCTCGGGGCGTGGCGCGACGACATCGGTTCCGACGCGACCCTGCTGAGCCTGGCGAAAGGCATCGAGGGCGGCACCCTCATGCGGATGAGTCAGGTGATCGCCCAGGTGACCGGTGCCGAACACGACCGCATCGCGGTGTTGTCCGGGCCGAATCTCGCCCGCGAGATCGCCGATCGGCAGCCCGCCGCCACGGTGATCGCGTGTTCCGACTCCACTCGGGCGCTCGAGATTCAAAGAGCATGTGCAACAGGGTATTTCAGGCCCTACACGAACACCGACGTGATCGGCTGCGAGATCGGCGGCGCGTGCAAGAACGTCATCGCGCTCGCGTGCGGCATGGCCGCCGGTGTCGGCCTCGGCGACAACACGATCGCCTCCATCATCACCCGTGGGCTGGCCGAGATCACCCGGCTGGGAACTGCCCTCGGTGCCAAGCCGACCACCCTGGCCGGGCTGGCGGGTGTCGGCGACCTCGTGGCCACGTGCACCTCGCCGCTGTCGCGTAACCGTTCGTTCGGGGAGCGACTGGGCAGGGGAGGGACACTCGAAAGCGCCCAGGAGGCCACGCACGGCCAGGTGGCCGAGGGGGTCAAGTCGTGCACCTCCGTCCGGGCGCTGGCGGCCAGTTACGACGTGGAGATGCCGCTCACCGACGCCGTGCACCGCGTCTGCTACGAGGGCATGTCGGTGCCCGAGGCGATCGGGCTGCTGCTCGGCCGCCGGATCAAGCCGGAGTGAGACCGTGCCGGGTGACTCCACACGCTGCGTGAAAGCGGTTGCTGCCGAACATATTCCAGGGGCTCCGCTGCAGCCCGGTCCGGTCCTCGCCGCCCCCTACCAGCTCGGCGCGGAGGGCACGGAGACCGACACCTACGCCCGCGCCTCGAATCCCGGTTGGCGTGCCCTCGAATCCGCGCTGGCCGCGCTCGAGGGCGCGGCCGCGGCCCGGGTCGTCGGGTCCGGGATGTCCGCGGTCACCGTCGCGCTGCGGGCGCTGACCCGTGGCGGCGGCACCGTCGTCGTCCCCGCCGACGGGTACTACCAGGTGCGCGAATACGCGCGGGAACGCCTCGAGCCCCTCGGGATCACGGTCCACGAACTCACCGCCGCCCAGTTCGGCGACGGCAGTCTCCGCGCTGTCCTCGCCGGCGCCGGCGAGGGCGCGCTCGTGCTGGCCGAGACCCCGTCGAACCCGGGACTGGACGTCGTCGATCTGCGCGCCACCGCGGCGCTGTGCCGGACGGCCGGCGCCCTGCTGCTGGTGGACAACACCACCGCCACCCCGCTGGGGCAGCAGCCGCTCGCGCTGGGCGCGGACATCGTCGTCGCCAGCGGCACGAAATCGCTCAGCGGGCACAGCGATCTGCTGATGGGGTACCTCGCTGTCGCCGACGATGCACTCGTGCCGGCCCTCGACCGGGAGCGCCTGCTCTCCGGGACCGTCCTCGGCCCGTTCGAGACGTGGCTGGCGCACCGCAGCCTGGGCACCGCCGGGCTGCGCTTCGACCGGCAGTGCGCCAACGCGCTCGCCGCGGCGTCGATGCTGCGCGAGCATCCCGCCGTGCGCGGCGTCCGCTACCCCGGTCTGGGCGACGATCCCGCCCACCCCGTCGCCGCGGCACAGATGCGCCGGTTCGGGCCGCTGGTGACGTTCCGGCTCGACGGCGAACAGCAGTTCCACCGGTTCGTCGCGGCGAGCGAGCTCGTCACCGCCGCGACCAGTTTCGGGGGCATCCACACCACCGCCGACCGGCGCGCCCGCTGGGGCGATCCCGTACCGGCCGGCTTCGTGCGATTGTCCTGCGGGATCGAGGACACCGCCGACCTGCTCGACGATCTCGACCGCGCGCTCTCCCGGTGCTGAGCAGGACTCGGGTATCTACCGGGGCGGCGGCACCGGTACGGTTTGTGCCGTGAGCACACCCCGTATCCGGGTGGCCGTCGTCTTCGGCGGCCGCAGCAACGAACATTCCGTCTCCTGCGTTTCGGCGGGCAGCATCCTGCGCCACCTCGACCCGCAGCGTTACGAGGCCGTCCCGATCGGCATCACCACCGACGGCGCCTGGGTGCTCGCCGACACGGATCCCGAACGGCTCGCCAAGGCGGGCCGCGAGCTGCCGACCGTCGACGCGGAGGGAACGGCGCTGGTGCTCACCGCCGACCCCACTCGGGCCGGTGACATCGTCGCCCTCGACGAGGGCGAGTTCGGCAAGGTGCTCGCCTCCGTCGACGTCGTGTTCCCGGTGCTGCACGGCGCCTACGGCGAGGACGGCACGATCCAGGGGCTGCTCGAGCTCGCCGGCGTTCCGTACGTGGGACCCGGCGTGCTCGCCAGCGCCGCCGGGATGGACAAGGAGTTCACCAAGAAGCTGCTCGCGGCCGAGGGCCTGCCCGTCGGATTCCAGATCGTGCTGCGCCCCGGCGCCGCGACCCTCACCGAGGAGCAGAAACAGCGTCTCGGCCTCCCGGTCTTCGTCAAGCCCGCCCGCGGCGGCTCCTCCATCGGGATCAGCCGTGTCGCCGACTGGGCGGCGCTCGACGCGGCGATCGAGAAGGCCCGCCGGCACGACCCGAAGGTGATCGTCGAATCCGCGATCGTCGGTCGCGAGGTCGAGTGCGGCGTGCTCGAGTTCCCCGACGGCGACGTGCGCGCCAGTGTCGTCGCCGAGATCCGGATGCCCGACCCGTCCGGCGATCACGAGGCGTTCTACGACTTCGACACCAAGTACCTCGACGACGTGTGCGAGTTCGACGTGCCCGCCAAGCTCGACGACGACGTCTCCGACCGGATCCGGGAGCTCGCGGTCCGCGCCTTCCGCGCCCTCGACTGCCAGGGCCTGTCCCGCGTCGACTTCTTCGTCACGGAGGACGGGCCCGTGATCAACGAGATCAACACCATGCCCGGGTTCACGTCGATCTCGATGTACCCGCGTATGTGGGAGGCCAGCGGTCTCGAGTACCGCACGCTGCTGTCCACGCTGGTGGACACCGCCCTGGCGCGGGGGACCGGGCTGCGCTGATCCGCCCGGGCGCGGACTAGTCTGGGGGCCATGACTGCCGTGACCCCTGACTCATCTGCAACCGTTTCCGGGGACGTCCGGGCGACCGGCGCCGGGGACACCCGCGAGGCCGTGCACGCCGCGGCCCGTCGCGCCCGCGTCGCCTCCCGCCGGCTCGCCCTGCTCACCACCGCGCAGAAGGACGCCGCCCTGCACGCCGCCGCGGACGCGGTGCTCGCCGCGTCCGACGCGGTGCTCGCCGCGAACGCCGAGGACATCGAGACCGCCCGCGCGGCGGGCACCGAGGAGTCCCTGCTCGACCGGCTCCGGCTGACGCAGGCCCGCGTCGAGGGCATCGCGGCGGGGCTGCGGCAGGTCGCGGGGCTGCCCGACCCGATCGGCGAGGTGGTCCGTGGCTCGACCCTGCCCAACGGCCTCGAGATCCGGCAGATGCGGGTGCCGCTCGGCGTCGTCGGGATGGTGTACGAGGCCCGGCCCAACGTCACCGTCGACGCCTTCGGCCTGGCCCTCAAGTCCGGCAACGCGGCCCTGCTGCGCGGGTCGTCGTCGGCAGCCCACTCCAACGCCGCCCTCGTCGAGGCCCTGCGCGGCGCCCTCGCGATGCAGGAGCTGCCGGAGGACGCCGTACAACTGCTGCCCAGCGCGGACCGGTCCTCGGTCACGCACCTCATCCAGGCACGCGGACTCGTCGACGTCGTCATCCCGCGCGGCGGTGCCGGCCTGATCTCCGCCGTCGTCCGCGACGCCACCGTGCCCACCATCGAGACGGGCGTGGGCAACTGCCACGTGTACGTGCACGCGTCGGCCGATCTGGACATGGCCGAGAAGATCGTCGTCAACGCCAAGACCCGCCGGCCCAGCGTGTGCAACACCGCCGAGACGATTCTGGTGGACAAGGCCGTCGCCGACACCGCCGTACCCCGGCTGCTGCAGGTGCTGCAGAACCACAGCGTCACCGTGCACGGTGACCTGCCCGGCCTCGAGCCGGCCACCGAGGCCGACTGGGCGGAGGAGTACCTGAGCCTCGACATCGCGCTCGCCGTCGTCGACGACCTCGACGCGGCCGTCGCGCACATCGACCGGTACGGCACCGGCCACACCGAGGCCATCGTCACCTCCGACCTCGCGGCGGCCCGGGAGTTCTCCGCGCGGGTCGACGCCGCAGCCGTTATGGTCAACGCCTCGACGGCGTTCACCGACGGCGAGCAGTTCGGGTTCGGTGCCGAGATCGGCATCTCCACCCAGAAGCTGCATGCCCGCGGCCCGATGGGACTGCCGGAACTCACCTCCACCAAGTGGGTGGTGTGGGGCGACGGCCACACCCGGCCGGCCTGAGGGTTCGCGACAGCGCTCGACGAGATCGGACCGGACGAGACCCGGACCCGACAGGGCCGGCCCCGACGAAAGGACACAGCGTGGACCGTGCGCTGCCGACCACCCCGCCGATCTTCGCCGACGTCGACGAGGTGATCGACCGCCTCGCCGAGACCGGATACCTCGCCGACAAGGCCACGGCCACCGCGGTGTTCCTCGCCGACCGCCTCGGCAAGCCGCTGCTCATCGAGGGCCCCGCCGGGGTGGGCAAGACCGAGCTCGCCCGGGCGGTGGCGCAGACCTCCGGCGCCGAGCTGGTGCGGCTGCAGTGCTACGAGGGTGTCGACGAGTCGCGGGCGCTGTACGAGTGGAACCACGCCAAGCAGATCCTGCGGATCCAGGCCGGCACCGACCATTCCTGGGACGCGACGAAGCAGGACGTGTTCTCCGAGGAGTTCCTCCTGCCGCGCCCGCTGCTGACCGCCATCCGCCGGGAGGATCCGACGGTGCTCCTGGTCGACGAGGTCGACAAGGCGGACGTGGAGATCGAGGGTCTGCTGCTCGAGGTGCTCAGCGATTTCGCGGTGACCGTGCCCGAGCTCGGCACCATCAGCGCCACCCGCAAGCCCTTCACGGTGCTCACCTCGAACGCGACGCGGGAGCTGTCCGAGGCACTCAAGCGACGCTGCCTGTTTCTGCACCTCGACTTCCCCGACGCCGACCTCGAGCGCCGCATCCTGGCGAGCCGGGTACCGGAGCTGCCCGAGACGGTCGCCGAGCAGCTCGTGCGCACGGTCCGGGTGCTGCGCGGCATGCAGCTCAAGAAGCTGCCGTCGGTGGCGGAGACGATCGACTGGGGTCGCACGCTGCTCGCCCTGGGCCTCGACACCCTCGACGACGCCGCCGTGCGGGCCACGCTCGGGGTGATCCTCAAACACCAGTCCGATCAGCTGCGGGCCGCGGCCGAGCTGCGGTTGAACTGACATGGCCGGGGCACGCCCGCCGGTGCGGGACCAGGGGCCGTCGGCGCCGCACGGCCTGCCCGGCCACCTGGTCGGGTTCGTCGAGGCACTGCGCCGCCGCGGCATTCCCGTAGGACCGTCCGAGACCGTCGATGCCGGCCGGGTCATGTCGGTGCTCGACCTGCTCGACCGGGACGCCCTCCGCGAGGGGCTGGCGTGCGCGCTGCTGCGCCGGCCCACCCACCGCCCGACCTTCGATGCCCTGTTCGACCTGTGGTTCCCGGCAGCGGTCGGCCGCCGCGAGGCCGGCGGGATCGATCCGGCGCTGCCGCGCACCCCGGACGGCGAGATCGACTTCGAGGCGTTGCGGGATCTGATCGCCGAGATACTCGCCGACGACTCCGCCGACGCGGTCGAGCTCGTCGAGCTGCTGACCGCGCAGATCGTCGAGGAGCTGGGGCAGTACACCTCGGGCAACGGACCGTCGTTCTCGGCGTACCAGGCGCTGCGCCAGGTGTCGCCCGAAACGCTGGTCTCGAAGATCCTCGAGGGCCTGCTCGGCAACGCCGGCCCGGAGGAGCGGGCTCAGGACACCGAGTACGCCACCGAGGTGGCGCGCCGCACGGCGGCGCGCCGAGTGGCGGATTTCCGGGCCATGGTCGAGCGCGAGACGCGTCGCCGCACCGCCGAACAGGTCGGACGCGACCGCGTCGCCACCTACGGGGTGCCCAAGCTCGCCGAGGAGGTCGACTTCCTGCGTGCCACCGACGCCGAGCTCACCGCGCTGCGCCGCAGCGTCACCCCGCTGGCGCGGCTGCTGGCGAGCCGGCTCGCCGCGCGCCGGCGGCGGGCCCGTGCGGGAGCGATCGACCTGCGCCGGACGCTGCGCAAGTCGATGTCCACCGGCGGGGTGCCCATCGACCTGGTCAACCGCAAGCCGCGCCCGGCCCGTCCGGAGCTGGTGGTGCTCTGCGACGTCTCCGGGTCGGTCGCCGGCTTCTCCCACTTCACCCTGCTGCTCGTGCATGCCCTGCGCGAGCAGTTCTCCCGCGTCCGGGTGTTCGCGTTCATCGACAGCACCGACGAGGTCACCCACCACTTCTCCGCCGGCGCCGACCTCGGGGCCGCCATGTCGCGGATGCTGCGCGAGGCCGAGCTGATCGCCTACGACGGCCACTCCGACTACGGTCACGCGCTGGGCGTGTTCACCGAGCGGTACGCGCACAGCCTCACCAGCCGCAGCTCCCTGCTCGTGCTCGGCGACGCGCGGACCAACTACCGCGATCCCAACCTCGGCGCCCTCGAGCACCTGGTGGCCGTCGCCCGGCACGCCCACTGGCTCAACCCGGAACCCCGCGGCCAATGGGGAACCGGAGATTCGGCGGCGAAGGCGTACGGCGAGGTGATCACGATGCACGAGTGCCGGTCCGCGCAGCAGCTCGCGCAGGTGGTGGCGGGCCTGCTGCCGGTGTGAACCCGTAAGCTGGACAATCGTGCATGAGCCATCCGCCCCGAATCCGGCGCCGCGACGTCGCGACGGTGACACACGACACGGCGTCGGTGACACACGACGTCGCGTCGGTGTCATGGGCGGCACCTTCGACCCCATCCACCACGGGCACCTCGTCGCAGCCAGCGAGGTGGCCGACCGGTACGACCTCGACGAGGTCGTGTTCGTGCCCACCGGACAGCCGTGGCAGAAGTCGGGGAGCGAGGTCAGCACGGCCGAGGACCGCTATCTGATGACGGTCATCGCGACCGCCTCGAATCCGCGGTTCTCCGTCAGCCGGGTCGACATCGAGCGGGACAAGGCCACCTACACTGTCGACACGCTGCGCGACCTGCGTTCGCTGATGCCCGACGCCCAGCTGTACTTCATCACCGGCGCCGACGCGATCGCCTCGATCCTGTCGTGGCAGAACTGGACCGAATTGTTCGAGCTGGCCCGGTTCGTGGGAGTGTCGCGTCCGGGCTACGACCTGCACGTCGAGCATCTCGCCGAACACCTCGAGAAGCTGCCCGCCGACACCGTCGGTCTCGTCGAGATCCCCGCGCTGGCGATCTCCTCGACCGACTGCCGGACGCGGGTGCGTGACCACAGGCCCATCTGGTACCTGGTGCCGGACGGGGTGGTGCAGTACATCACCAAGCGCAACCTGTACCGGCCCGCGAACTCGCGGCGCCTCGACG
>NZ_PCZU01000282.1:0-375 GCF_002887785.1 Rhodococcus sp. ENV425 | reverse complement strand
CCCCGAGAGGAAGACCACGCAGTGACGGCAACTGCAGAAGCCATCGAGATGGCACGCATCGCGGCCCGCGCGGCCGACGAGAAACTGGCCACCGATGTCGTGGTGCTGGACGTGTCCGAGCAACTGGTCATCACCGACTGCTTCGTGATCGCCTCCGCGGCCAACGAGCGTCAGGTCAACGCCATCGTCGACAACGTCGAGGAGAAGCTGCGGCTGGCAGGCCACAAGCCCGTGCGGCGCGAGGGCACCCGCGAGGGTCGCTGGACGCTGCTGGACTACGTCGACGTGGTGGTACACATCCAGCACGACGACGAACGCAACTTCTACGCACTCGACCGGCTGTGGAAGGACTGCCCGGTGATCACCGTCGACGGC
>NZ_PCZU01000281.1:433-10221 GCF_002887785.1 Rhodococcus sp. ENV425 | reverse complement strand
CTCCGCCGCCGGGGAGCCTCGTGGCCGATGGCGCCCGGCGCGACGGGTTAGAGTACAGACGATGTTTTCGCCGCAGAACACCCCGCTGTGCGACTCGGTCACGCTGGCCTATCGGCGCGTGCGCGCCGAGCCCGGTCAGCTGACCGTGCTGCGGCGGGCCCTGGAGCGCTGGCTCGACGCGGTGCACGTGCGCCCCGAGCTGACCCGCGACGTGCTGCTGGCCAGCTACGAGGCCCTCGCCAACGCCGTCGAGCACGCCTACCGCGACGGTGCATCGGGTACCCTCGACCTCGAGGCGACGCTGATCCCGGGCGACCGTCAGGTCGAGGTCGCCATCATCGACCGCGGCAGCTGGCGCGCGAACGACACCGACCCGGGCACCAGCTCGCGCGGGCACGGTCTCACGCTGATCAAGTCCCTGGCCGACACGGCGACCGTGGCCCCGGCCGACACCGGGACCGTCGTCACCATGCGCTGGAGCATCTAGCGGCAGTAGTTGTCGGCGACCGTAGTCGCCGGCATCGCTAGTTTCGGCGGCGGGGCAGCCGCACCACCTGGACGAAGAACTCGTCGATCTGCCGGACCGCCCCGATGAACTGGTCGAGGTCCACCGGCTTGGTGACGTACGCGTTGGCGTGCAGCCGGTAGCTGCGCAGGATGTCCTCCTCGGCGGCCGAGGTGGTCAGCACCACGACCGGGATGTCGGACAGGTCCGGGTCGGACTTGATCTTCTCGAGGACCTGGCGTCCGTCGTACTTGGGCAGGTTGAGGTCGAGCAGGATCAGGTCGGGACGCGGCGCTCCGACGTGCTCGCCGCGCTGGTACAGGAAGTCCAGCGCCTCCTCGCCGTCGCGGACGACGTGCAGCTCGTTGCCGATCTTGTTGTCCTCGAAGGCCTCACGGGTCATCAGCTCGTCGCCCGGGTCGTCCTCGACCAGGAGGACGTCGATGGGTTCTGCGGGGGTCATGCGGGGGCTCCTTCGAGATCGGTGTCGGCCGGGGCGTGCTCTTCGGGTTCTTCGTCGGGCAGGGCGGGCAGGGTGAAGCAGAACCGGGTGCCGCCGGTGTGCTCGGTGTCGATCCAGATCCTGCCACCGTGGTACTCGACGATCTTCTTGCACACCGCCAGGCCGATGCCGGTGCCGGTGTAGACGTCGCGGCCGTGGAGGCGCTGGAAGATGACGAATACCTTCTCGGCGAACTCCTCGTCGATGCCGATGCCGTTGTCCGTGACGCACAGCTGCCAGCGGCCGGCGCCCGCCCGGTCACCGTGGTCCTCACCGTCGATCCGGTCGCACGTGATCCGCACGACGGGTGCGCGGTCGGGGTGGCGGAACTTGATCGCGTTGCCCAGCAGATTCTGCCAGAGCATCGTCAGCAGGGTCGGATCGCCCGTGATCTCGGGGAGCTGCTCGGGCCGCTCGATGCGCGCCCCGGACTCGTCGACGGCGGCGGCGAGGTTGGCCACTGCCTTGTCCAGCGGCTGATCCAGATCGACGCGCACGTGGGCGTCGTTGACCCGGCCGACGCGGGAGAACGCCAGCAGGTCGTTGATGAGGACCTGCATGCGCTTGGCGCCGTCGACGGCGAACGCGATGTACTGGGTGCCCCGTTCGTCGAGCTTGTCGCCGTAACGCTTCTCGAGCAGCTGGCAGAAGGAGGCGACCTTGCGCAGCGGCTCCTGCAGGTCGTGGGAAGCGACGTAGGCGAACTGCTCGAGTTCGGCGTTGGAGCGGCGCAGTTCCTCGGCCTGGGCGTCGAGGTCCGCCTTCTGGCTGGCGAGGCGCTGGTGCTGGGTGTGGGCGGCCGCGAGCGCGAACACGATGCGCCCGCGCATGGCTTCGACGTCCTGGGCCAGGGCCCGGATGTCCTTCGGGCCCTGGGGGCGGATGTGCTGGTCGAAGTTGCCGTCCGCGACGACGCGCCGCGTCGCCGCGCGCAGGCTGACCAGCGGCATGGCGACGAGGTTGTGCACGAGGATCACCATGAGCAGGCCGGTGAGCAGGAATCCCGCCACCATCGCCACGAGCACGGAGTTGCGGATCGTCCGGGCGTGGATGAGGTCGTCGTAGCCCTCCGCGCGGGCCTGGACGAGTTCGGCGTTCTGCGCCTCGAAGAGGGTGCGCATGGCGTCGAACGTGGTCCGGCCCCGCTCGGTGCTCGCGGGATCCACGGGCTGGGGGACGCCGGGGACGACGCCCGCGACGAGCGGGTCGGCGTAGTCGGCGCGCCACGCCGCCGCCGCCGCCTCGATCTCGTCGACGGCGGCGAGCAGTTCCGGATGGCCGGCGGTGAACTCCCGCATCCGGTCCGCGGCCTCCTGCTCGATCCGCTTGCCCGTCAGGTACGGCTCGAGGAATTCGACGTCGGCGGTGGCGGCGTAGCCGCGGGCGCCGGTCTCCTGATCCAGCAGCGCCGCCTGCAGGCGGTACGCCTCGGCGCGGGCCGGCTGGATCTGGTCGACCAGTTCGTCCGTGATCTGGACCGTGCGCTGGATGAAGTAGCCGCCCACGATGGTGCCGAGAACGACGAACACGGCAAGGACCGCGAAGGCGACCTGGAACCAGCTCTGGACCGTCAGCCGCGAGCGCACCCGCTCGACCTTGGGTTCGGGCATCGACGGGTCTCTCATGACTGCTTCGTCACCTTCTCGCTCCAGCGCACGTGTACCACGGCCACGTCGTCGGCGAGTCCTCCGTGACTCTCCGCCAGCGCCTCGGCCCGGTCGATCAGGGTGTCGACGAACGCTTCGGGCGCCAGGTGGCCCTCCTCGCGGGCCAGCCGCAGCAGGCCCTCCTCGCCGAGGCGTTCGCCGCCGTCGCCGATCCGGCCTTCGAACAGCCCGTCGGTGAACATCATGATGCCGCCGCCTTCCGGCAGTTCCAGCTCGTGCACGGGCCACGTCGAGACGCCGGGCAGCAGTCCGAGGGCGGGTCCGCCGGGCGCCTCGACCCAGTCCACCCCCTGGGAACTGTGCAGCAGCAGGCCCGGATGCCCGGCGCGCATCACCCGCACCCGGCGCCGGTCCGGCGACATGGCGAGGCTGGTGAGGGTGGCGAAGTGCCGCTCGTTCGCCCGTTCGGCGACCATGATCTGCTCGAGCTTCTGCAACTGCGCGACACCGGTGACGCCGGTGACCACGAGGGTGCGCCAGGCGATCCGAAGGCTCACCCCGAGTGCGGCCTCGTCGGGGCCGTGCCCGCTGACGTCGCCGATGAGCACGTGCACCGTGCCGTCCTCGGTCTGCACGACGTCGTAGAAGTCGCCGCCGAGCAGGGACTGCTCGCGCCCGGGCCGGTAGCGGGCCACGACGTCCACGTCGCCCGTGCCGCGCAGCATCGGCGACGGCAGCAGGCCGCGTTCGAGGCGGGCGTTCTCCCGCGCCTGCAGCCGGCTGGCCTGCAGCGCGACGGCGGCATGCTCGGCCTGCTTGCGCTGGATCGCGTAGCGCACGGTCCGGCCGAACATGTCCGGCTCCACCCGACCCTTGACGAGATAGTCCTGCGCGCCGGCGGTCACCGCCGCCAGCCCCGTCTGCTCCTCGGCGAGGCCGGTGAGCACCACGACCGGAACGCCGGCGGCGTACTGCTGCACCCGGGCCAGCGCGTCCATGCCCTGCGCGTCGGGCAGATGCAGGTCCAGCAGGATGCAGTCGGGCAGTCCGTCGGCCAGCTCCGCGCGGGCCGCGGCCATCGTCTGGACCCATTCCAGGCGCATGCCCTGCGCGCTGTCCGCCACCAGTTCCTCGACGATGAGTGCGTCGCCGGCGTCGTCCTCGATCAGGAGGACCGACGGCTCCTCCCGGTCCCAGTCGGTCTCCAGAGCGACCGATGTACCTTTGCTGCTACTTCCTGGTGGTGCGCCGGCAGGCCCGTGCTGCTCGGAGAACATGGCCCCTGCCCTTCGATCTCGCGTGCCGTGATCCCGGATCCCTCACTCCGGACGACAACAGAGGAAGAATACCTATCGTTCGCCCGCCCGCCGTCGCCCGCGGACGACGAACCGGTCACCGGGCATGGCGGCCCTTGCGTGCGACGGGCTCGGGGGCGCCGGGCCGGGCCAGCAGCGCGGCGATGCCGGTGGTGAGCGGAACGGACAGAGCGAGCGCGATGCCGCCCACACACGCCCGCACCACCTCGATGGCGACGGCGTCGCCGGTGAGGACGTCCGAGATGGACCGGCCGGCGACGCTGAACAGCAGCAGCAGGGGCAGGGCGCCACCGGCGTACGCCAGCACCAGGGTGTAGACGGTGCTGGCGATGTGGTCGCGGCCGACCCGCATCGCGGAGGAGAACACCTTGCGGCGCGAGGCCGTGGGATCGAGCGCCGCCAGCTCGAACGCCGACGCCGCCTGGGTGATGGTCACGTCGTTGAGGACGCCGAGCGAACCGATGATGAAGCCGGCGAGGAGCAGGCCGGTGATGCTGACCTGCTCGAGGTACAGCTGCACGTCGGTGTTCTGTTCCTCGGACAGCCCGGTCAGGTGTGTCATCCAGATCGCGAGGTACGAGAGCAGGGCGGCGAGCAGCATCGACGCAAGGGTGCCCAGCAGGGCCGAGCTGGTGCGCAGATTCACCCCGTGCGCGAGATAGAGCACCGCGTAGAGGATGATCGCGCCGCCGACCAGCGCGACGGGCACGGCGGGTTTGCCGTCGAGCAGCGCGGGGAGCATGAACACCACGAGCACCCCGAACGCGATCAGCAGGCCGATCAGGGCGCGCAGGCCACGCCACCGGGCCACGGCCACGATGACCACGGCGAACGCCGTGATGATCAGCGCGAGGGGGAGCCCGCGGGAGTAGTCGTAGAACGAGTACTGGGTGGCGCCGGACGGGTCGACCTGCCGCACCAGCCGGATCTCCTCGCCGACGCGCAGGTCCGGCTGCCCCGGGCCGGGCCCGATCTCGAGCAGGGTGCGGGTGCCCTCGTTGGGGCCCGAATCGATGGTGACGATGCTGCGCTGGCACTGGTAGGCGTCGGTCGCTGGGGGAACGGGGTCGCCGGTGAACGGGCGGCCGGCCGAACTGCTCCCGCACGGGCCGATGTCCTGCTCGACGACGGTGCCGGCCTCGGTGACGACGGCTCCGCCGCCGGTGGTCTGGAACGGGGCCGGAATGTCGACCGCCTGCCCGCTGGGCCACAGCGCGACGGCGCCGGCGAACACGGCGACGCCGATCGCGACGAGGAGTCCGACGACGACCTTCGCAGCGGTGGGTCCGACCGGGATCGGCCCGGAGAAGTGGCCGTGGCCGTGGCCGTGTCCGTGTCCGGGGGGCTCTGAGCGAGTCACCGCATCAGGGTAACGACGAGATCGCGGCGAGGTCGCATCGCGGAAGACCGGCCGCATCCGGGGGACAAGGGCTGGTGGTGGCGGGGAGCAGGGGGGGGGTGTCCCCGCCACCTTCGACCTGATCTCGCACAGGGGGGATGGCGATGATCAGGGAGCCCAGCACGCTGAGGTGCCGTAGACAAACGTACTGGCTCTGTCGGCCCCCGGGGTAGTACCTACAGTGTGTCGGTCCTCACCGGGGTCGGGCCGCACGCTCGTTTTCGGGGGGAGTCGACGGCTCTGCCTGCGGTGACGCCGTTCGTTCGTCGCAACATATACTTTCGACAACGGTCGGCGTGTCGTGCATCCCGGGCGTGTCGCGAGGAGGTCACCGCGGTCACTGCTTGTAGCTGGACAGGAAGTTGCCGAAGCGTTCGATGGCCACCGCCAGGTCGCGGGCCCACGGCAGCGTCACGATCCGCAGATGGTCCGGATCCGGCCAGTTGAAGCCGGTGCCCTGCACCATCAGGATCTTCTCCTGCAGCAGCAGGTCCTGGACCAGCTTCTCGTCGTCGTGGATCTCGTACACCTCCGGGTCGAGGCGCGGGAAGGCGTACAGGGCGCCGCGCGGCTTGACGCAGCTGACGCCGGGAATCGAGTTCAGGCGTTCCCACGCGACGTCGCGCTGCTCGAGCAGCCGGCCACCGGGCAGGATCAGGTCCTCGATGCTCTGATGCCCGCCGAGCGCCACCTGGATCGCGTGCTGGGCCGGCACGTTGGGGCACAGACGGGTCGAGGCGAGCAGGTCGATGCCCTCGAGGAACCCGCCGGCGTGGTCCTTCGGGCCGGTGATCGTCATCCAGCCCGACCGGTACCCGGCGACCCGGTAGGCCTTCGACAGGCCGTTGTAGGTCAGGCACAGCAGGTCGGGCGCGAGGGTGGCCAGGGAGATGTGCTTGGCGTCGTCGTAGAGGATCTTGTCGTAGATCTCGTCGGCGAGCAGCAGCAGCTGGTACTTCCGGGCCAGCTGCACCAGCTGCTCGAGCACCTCGAGCGAGTACACGGCACCCGTCGGGTTGTTCGGGTTGATGACCAGCAGGGCCTTGGTCTTCTCCGTGATCTTCGACTCGATGTCCTCGATGTCGGGATTCCAGTCGTTGGACTCGTCGCACAGGTAGTGCACCGGCGTACCGCCGGCCAGGGACGTCATCGCCGTCCACAGCGGGTAGTCCGGCGCCGGGATCAGCACCTCGTCGCCGTCGTCGAGCAGGGCCTGCATCGTCATCGTGATCAGCTCGGAGACGCCGTTGCCGAGGTAGACGTCGTTGATGTCGAGCTTCGGGAAGCCCGGCACGAGCTCGTAACGGGTGACGATGGCCCGGCGCGCCGACGCGATTCCCTTCGACTCGGAGTAGCCCTGGGCGTTGGGCAGCGCCGCGATCATGTCCTGCACGATCGTCTCGGGTGCCTCGAACCCGAACGGCGCCGGGTTGCCGATGTTGAGCTTCAGGATGCGGTGCCCCTCCGCCTCGAGCCGCGCGGCATGCGCGTGCACCGGCCCCCGGATCTCGTACAGCACGTTCTGCAGCTTCGCGGACTGCTCGAGCTTGCGGGTGATGCGGTGATGAAGGTGGCCCTGTTCTCCTGTACTCACGGCGTCCATGGTGCCACCCGGCCGCAACCGGGTTTCAGCCGGATTTCGCCTGCATCGCCGCGTCCACCGCGACGATCGGCCCGAAAAGTGCAATCATGACCACTTGTGACCGTTGCGTCGGGGTGACGCGCGGGTGGATTGAGGAGTCGCACGGTATGGCACAGGGAACTGTGAAGTGGTTCAACGCCGAAAAGGGTTTCGGCTTCATCGAGCAGGACGGCGGTGGACCCGACGTGTTCGTCCACTACTCGGAGATTCAGGGCTCCGGCTTCAAGTCGCTGGACGAAGGTGCCCGGGTCGAGTTCGAGATCGGGCAGGGACAGAAGGGCCCGCAGGCCCAGGGAGTCCGTCCCATCTGAGCGGGTCGTCCCGACGGTTCGACGGCGCTGCACCTACGGTGCGGCGCCGTCGCTGTATTCGGACCGGTCACAACTTCGTGGGGGTTCGTCTCGTTTGTCCTACTATTCGGTAACATCCCGGCGCGTTGCGGACATATGGGATGTAAGAACCGTGATGTTCGGGGGACGGGCGAGACAACCAGGGGGTTGGTGTACATGGTGGGGGACGGGAGCGCGGGGGCGCGCTGGAAGGACCGGAAACGGTACCTGTGGCTGTGCGGGCTCGCCGTCCCGCTGAGCCCGTTCGTCGCGTGGCTGTTCGTCGAGTACCTGCACCTCGGTGTCTTCTGGGCGTTCGGTGCGCTGCTGATCGCGGTGATCGTCCCGCTCGTCGACCGATTCACCGGCGTCGACAAGGCCAACCCGCCGGAAGAGGTCGTGCGCGAGCTCGAGGAGGACCGGTACTACCGCTGGTGCACCTACCTGTACCTGCCGCTGCAGTACGCGGGGCTCGTCTTCGCCTGCTGGGTGTGGACCGTCGCGCCGATGGGCTGGCCCGAGCGGTTCGCGATGGCCGCCACCGTCGGCGTGGTCGGCGGCGTCGGCATCAACGCCGCGCACGAACTCGGGCACAAACGCACCGACCTCGAACGCCGGCTCGCCAAGATCGCCCTCGCCCAGTCGGGCTACGGGCACTTCTTCGTCGAACACAACCACGGTCACCATCTGCGCGTCGCCACCCCGGAGGACGCCGCGACGGCGCGGTTCGGCGAGACCTACTGGGAGTTCCTGCCGCGCTCGGTGTTCGGCGGCCTCCGGTCGGGCTGGCGGTACGAGCGTGAGCGCCTGGCCCGTCGCGGGCTGCCCTGGTGGAGCCCGCGCAACAACGTCCTGAACGCCTGGGCGCTGACCGTCGTGCTGTACGCCGGGCTGATCGCGGTCTTCGGATGGTCCGTCGCGCCCTGGCTGGTGGTGCAGGCCGTGCTGGCCGTGATGTTCCTCGAGGCCGCGAACTACCTCGAGCACTACGGCCTGCTGCGCGGCACGCGGCCGAACGGCACGTACGAGCGCGTCGCGCCGCGGCACAGCTGGAACAGCGACCACAGCTGCAGCAACCTGTTCCTCTACCACCTGCAGCGGCACAGCGACCACCACGCGAATCCGCTGCGGCGCTACCAGACGCTGCGCACGATGGACGAGGCGCCGCAGCTGCCCGCCGGCTACGCCGTCATGATCCTGCTGTCGTTCGTTCCGCCGTTGTGGCGCAAGGTGATGGACCCGCGCCTGCTCGACCACTACGACGGTGACATCTCGCGCGTGAACCTCGATCCCAAGCGCCGCGAGGAGCTGCTCGCCCGGCACGGCTGACCCGCGTGCTCGCACCCGGTGGGGCAGTCGAATCCGGTTGTCGGGACGCGGCTTCGGGTGCACGCTCGGCTGTCCACAGCCGGGCGGTTCGTCCACAGATCGGGCCGCCTCCTGCGTTTGTTGCGGTGTGCGCCCGCCCGGATACGGCACCGTGACCGTCATGGGCGACGAACACGACATCATCCGGCGCGCCGCCGCACGCGAGCACGGCGTCACCGATCGCGAGATCCGGCGGCTGTGCGGCCGCGGGCACTGGCACCGCATCCACCGCGGCGCCTATCTGCCGGCCGAGAGCTACGCACAGCTCGACGAATACGGCCGTCACCACCGGCGAGCCGTCGCCGTTGCCGGTGGGCTCCGCTCCGACGCCGCGCTCAGCCACGTCTCTGCCGCCGTCCTGCACGGCCTCGCCCTCTGGAACACCCCGCTCGGGGAGGTCCACCTGACCCGTAACCGCATCGGCGGAGCGAAGCGCACGCCGGGGCGGAACCTGCACGCGTCGCCCTTCGCTCCCGACGAGGTCACCGACGTCGGCGGGGCGCGCGTGCTCACCGTTGCCCGCACGGTCGCCGACCTCGCCCGCACCCTGCCGTTCGAGCAGGCCGTCGTCGCAGGGGATCACGCGCTGCGGCTGTGCGGGCTCACCACCGCCGACATGATCAGCGCACTGGCTCGCAACACCCGCCATCCCGGCCACGCGAAGGGCCTGCGCGCGGCGCGGTTCCTGGACGGGCGTAGCGAGAGCGTGGGCGAGTCCCGCAGTCGCGTGCTGTTTGTCCGCGACGGGCTACCGATGCCGATGACCCAGGCGGTGATCCACGATGACCGCGGTCGGTGGCTGGCCCGGGTCGATTTCCTGCTCCCGGAACACGGGGTGATCGGCGAGTTCGACGGTCGCGTGAAGTATCGGGGCGACGACATCACCCCGGAGGAGACGGTGTGGCGGGAAAAGCAGCGCGAGGATCGTCTGCGCGACGCCGGCTGGACCGTGGTGCGCTGGGTGTGGGACGAGCTGGCTACACCCTCGGTGGTCGCCGACCGCATCCGGGAGGCGATCGCCCGGGCCGGACGTGGGCCGGGGCCCACCGGGACGTTCAGGGCCTGACGGCGAGCTTGCACCCGTCGTTTCGTGCTTGCCTCCGTTGCAGGCGTAGGCAGG
>NZ_PCZU01000281.1:0-372 GCF_002887785.1 Rhodococcus sp. ENV425 | reverse complement strand
CCGTGGGTGCTACCCGCGCCGGCCGGGGGCCTTGGCGCCGGACCTGAAGCCCAGCGCTCCCGGCTTGGCCTGCGGCGGGGCCGGTGCCTCGGCGCCGTTGGTCGGCGAGGCCTCGGTGCCATTGGTCGGCGAGGCCTCGGTGCCGTTGGTCGACGGCGCCTCGGGGGCCGGTGCCTTCTCCGGCGGTGCATCCGGATCGGGCGCCTCACCCGGGGGTGCGTGCGCCGGTTCCGGTGCCTTCGCGGGAGCCTCGGGCTTCTCCGTCGGAGGCTCGGGCCTCTCTGCCGGAGGCTTCGGCGCGGCGGCCTTGCGGGCGCCGGGAGCCTTCGCTCCGCCCTTGAACGCCAGGCCACCCGGCTTCGCCTTCGGCGG
>NZ_PCZU01000280.1:9491-10864 GCF_002887785.1 Rhodococcus sp. ENV425 | reverse complement strand
GTGCCGATCCTGCCGGTGCTGCTCGACAGCGGCGAGCCCGCCGGGGGCGGCGGGCTCCTCGCACACGCCGAAGTCGCGGTGCACACCGCGACCGGCCCCGAGGGCACCCGCCTGAGGTGTACGTACGCCGCCGACCTCTTCGACGCCGATACGGTGCGATCGTTCTGCGAACGTTTGCTGCGGATCCTCGACGCCGTCACCGCCGACCCGACGGCACCGATCGGGGACGTCGACATCGTCTTCCCCGACGAAGCCGCGGAGCTGAGCCCGGTCCGCGGACTGCCCGGCTCGTCCCCACAGCTGTGGCCCGAGATCCTCGCCTCCGTGGCCGCGCACGTGCCCGACGCGACGGCCCTGGAATTCGAGGGCCGCACGATGACGTACGGGGAGCTCGACGCCTGGTCCAACCGGGTCGCCCGGGTGCTGATCGACGCCGGCGCCGGCCCGGAGACGTTCGTTGCCCTCGGCATCGCCCGGTCCCTCGAATCCGTGGCCGCGATCTGGGCGGTGGCCAAGTCCGGCGCCGCGTACATGCCGGTCGACCCCGCCTACCCGGCCGAGCGGATCGAGTACATGCTCGCCGACTCCGGGGCCGTCCTCGGCGTGACCACCACCGCCCACCGCGACGGCTTGCCCGCCGACGTGCCGTGGCTGGTGCTCGACGACGCGGAGTTCGTCGCGGCGCTGGACTCGGTCTCCGACGGGCCGCTGTCGGACCTCGACCGTCACGGCGCGCTGCATTTCGACCATCCCGCCTACCTGATCTACACCTCCGGGTCCACCGGCCGCCCGAAGGGCGTGGTGGTGCCGCACCGCGGGCTGGCGAACCTGTGCGCCGAACTGCACGGCCGGCACAGCCCCACCCCGCACTCGCGGGTCTCGCACTTCTCGTCCCCGAGCTTCGACGCCTCGGTGTACGAGTACATGACCGCGTTCGCGATCGGCGCCACCCTCGTCGTGGTGCCCCCGACGATCTACGGCGGCGAGGAACTGGCCCGCTTCTTCCGCGAGCAGCGCATCACCCACGCCTTCTCCACCCCCGCGGCGCTGGCCTCCGTCGATCCGGAGGGCGTCGCCGCCGAGTCGGTCACCGTCGCCGGCGACGCGTGCCCGCCCGAACTCGTCGCCCGCTGGTCCCGGGGCCGGCGGATGTTCAACGCGTACGGCCCGACCGAGTGCACGATCGTCGTCAACATCTGCGGTCCGCTCGCGCCGGCCCCCACGATCCCGATCGGCACCCCCGTGCGCGGCACGCACGAGGTCGTCCTGGACTCCCGGCTGCGGCCGGTGCCGATCGGCGTCGCCGGCGAGCTGTACATTGCCGGCCCGGGTATCACCCGCGGCTACCGCGGCAAGCCCGGGCTCAGCGCCGG
>NZ_PCZU01000280.1:5078-9481 GCF_002887785.1 Rhodococcus sp. ENV425 | reverse complement strand
GTACCGCACCGGCGACGTGGTGCGCTGGCGGCGCGACGGCGCCCTCGAATACCTCGGCCGGTCCGACTTCCAGGTCAAGGTCCGCGGCTTCCGCATCGAACTCGGCGAGATCGACGCGGTCCTGACCGCCCACGAGGACGTCACGTTCGCGGTGACGATCGGGCACACCGCCCCGTCCGGCGACACCGTGCTGGTGTCCTACGTGCTGCCCGCGACCGGGCGCACCGCCGAACCCGCCACCCTCACCGCGCACCT
Source organism: Rhodococcus sp. ENV425 (assembly GCF_002887785.1). NCBI lineage: Bacteria > Bacillati > Actinomycetota > Actinomycetes > Mycobacteriales > Nocardiaceae > Rhodococcus > Rhodococcus sp. ENV425. The sequence continues at coordinate 9,226 of NZ_PCZU01000280.1, read as the reverse complement.
GTCGCGGAGCCTGCCGGCGCACATGGTGCCCACGGCGATCGTCGTCCTCGACGAGATCCCGCTCACCCCGGTCGGCAAGCTCGACCGCCGCGCCCTGCCCGTGCCCGTGTTCGCGGCGGACGGCACCACCTACGTCGCGCCGTCCACCGACGCCGAGAGGACGGTGGCGCAGGTGTTCGCCGAGCTCCTCGGCGTCGACCGCGTCGGTCTCGACGACAGCTTCTTCGACCTCGGCGGAAACTCGCTGATCGCCACCCGTGTCGTCGCCCGCATCAACGCCGCCCTCGGCACCGACCTGGGGGTCCGGGCACTGTTCGAGGCCCCCACGGTGCGGACCCTCGCCGCCCTCACCGCCGACGTCGGCACGGGCACCCGGGTGCCGCTGGTCGCCGGGCCCCGTCCGGGGGTGCTGCCGGTCTCCGCGGCCCAGCAGCGGATGTGGTTCGTCAACCAGCTCGACACCGCCTCGCCGGCCTACAACATCCCGATGGCGATCCGGCTGCGCGGCCGGCTCGACCGGGACGCGCTCGCCACCGCCGTCACCGATGTGCTCGCCCGCCACGAGGCGCTGCGCACCGAGTTCCCGGCCACGGCCGACGGCCCCGTCCAGCGGATCCGCCCGGTCGAGCAGGTGCGCCTCGATCTCACCGCGACGACCGTCGCCGCCGAGGAGCTGCCGCAGCGTCTGGCCGCCGAGGTCACGGCCGGGTTCGACGTGGCGGTGCAGGTGCCGGTGCGGGCGCGGTTGTTCGCGCTCGGCGACGGGGAGCACGTGCTGGTGTTCGTGGTGCATCACATCGCGGCGGACGGGGCGTCGATGGCGCCGCTGGCCCGGGATCTGATGACCGCGTACGCCGCCCGCACCGGCGGCCGCGCCCCCGACTGGACGCCCCTGGAGGTGCAGTACGCCGACTACGCGCTGTGGCAGCGGCAGGTCCTCGGCGATCCGGCCGACCCGGATTCGCTCGCCGCCGCCCAGCTGCGGTACTGGCGCGAAACCCTTTCCGGCGCACCGGAAGTGCTGGCGTTGCCCACCGACCGGCCCCGCCCGCCGCAGCAGTCGTTCCGCGGCGCCACCGTCCGCTTCGAGGTCGGCGCCGAACTGTACCGGGCGGTCGGCGACCTGGCCCGCACGCACGGCGCCACCCCGTTCATCACGGTGCACGCGGCCCTGGCGGTGCTGCTGGCCCGGCTCTCGGGCAGCGACGACGTCACCGTCGGCACCCCGGTCTCCGGTCGCGGCGACCGCGCCCTCGACGATCTGGTCGGCATGTTCGTCAACACCGTCGTCCTGCGCACCCCCGTCACCGCACAGCACACCTTCGCCGAGCACCTGACCCACATCCGCGACCGCGACGTCGACGCCCTCGCCCACGCCGACCTGCCGTTCGACGCCCTCGTCGACGCCGTCACCGACCACCGATCCGAGGCCTACGCGCCCCTGTTCCAGGTGATGCTGGCCTTCCAGAACACCGAGTCCGCCCACTTGCGGCTGCCCGACCTGACCGTCGACGTCTCCGAAATCGACACCGGCACCACCAAATTCGACCTGCACCTGATGCTGGCCGAGGTCCCCGGCGACGACGGCGCCCCCGCCGCCCTCACCGGCGCCCTGTCCTACGCGACCGACCTGTTCGACGCCGGCACCGTCACCGCCCTCGCCGACCGCTTCGTGCGGCTGCTCACCGCCGTGACCACCACCCCGCACGTGCCCGTCGGCGACCTCGACCTGCTCGAGCCGGGCGAACGCGAGCTGATCCTGCGGCGCTGGAACGCCACCGACGCCCCCCGCGGCCCGCACACCCTCGCCGACCTGTTCGCCCGGCAGGCCGCCCGCACCCCCGACGCCATCGCCGTCGTCTTCGGCGACGAGGCCCTGACCTACGCCGAGTTCGATGCCCGCACCAACCGGCTCGCCCGGCGGCTGATCGCCGAGGGCGTCGGCCCGGACCGCCTCGTCGGGCTCGCGATGCGCCGCTCGATCGAGCTGCTCGTCGGAATGTACGCGGTGATCAAGGCCGGCGGCGCCTACCTGCCGCTCGACCCCGACCACCCCGCCGACCGGCTCGAATACGTTCTGGGCAACGCCCGTCCGGTGTGCGTGCTCACCACCGCCGCCGACCGGACGGCGCTGCCCACCCCGGCCCCGATCCTCGAGGTCGATCGCCTCGACCGGACCGGCGCCTCCGACGCCCCCGTCGCCCCGGAGGAGCGCACCGCCCCGCTGACGGGGGACCACCTCGCCTACGTGCTGTACACCTCCGGCTCCACCGGCCGGCCCAAGGGCGTCGCGGTCGCTCACGCCGCGATCGTCAACCGGTTGCGGTGGATGCAGCACGCCTACCCGCTCACCGCCGAGGACACCGTCCTGCAGAAGACACCGTTCACGTTCGACGTGTCGGTGTGGGAGTTCTTCTGGCCGCTGCAGACCGGGGCGCGCCTCGTCGTCGCCGCACCCGACGGGCACCGCGATCCCGCCTACCTCACCGCCGTCGTCGAGCAGCAGCACGTCACCGTGGCGCACTTCGTGCCGTCCATGCTCGCGGTGTTCGTCGCCGCCACCGACCCGGCCCGCTGCACGTCGCTGCGGTTGCTGTTCTGCAGCGGCGAGGCGCTGCCCCCGGCCACGGTCGCCGCCGCCCACGCCGCGTTCCCCGCCGCGGACCTGCACAACCTGTACGGGCCCACCGAGGCCGCCGTCGACGTCACGTTCTGGGCCTGCACCGACGACGACGTCGACGTCGTCCCGATCGGCGCCCCGGTGTGGAACACCCGCGTCCACGTCCTCGATGCGCGGCTGCACCCGGTTCCCGTCGGCGCCGTGGGGGAGCTGTACCTGTCCGGCATCCAGCTCGCCCGCGGCTATGTCGGGCGCGGCGACCTGACCGCCGACCGGTTCGTCGCCGATCCGTTCGGTCCGTCCGGCACCCGCATGTACCGCACCGGCGACCTCGTGTCCTGGCGCCGCGACGGCAATCTGATCTACCTGGGCCGCACCGATTTCCAAGTCAAGCTCCGGGGCCTGCGGATCGAGCTCGGTGAGATCGAGCAGGCCTTGCTCGCCGACCCGGCCGTCGCGCAGGCCGCGGTCGTGGTGCACCGGCACCCCGCCGGCGCCGCCGACGGCTCCGACGGGGTGCTCGTCGCGTACGTCGTGCCCGAACCCGGCCGAAACAGCGATACCGCGGCGAGCCGCGCATCCGATACCGCGGCGAGCCGCGCATTCGATACCGCGGCCCTGCTCGGGGCCGCCGCGGCCCGGCTGCCCGGCTACATGGTGCCCGCCCACGTCGTCGTCCTCGACGGGTTCCCGCTCAACCCCAACGGCAAGCTCGACCGCAAGGCACTGCCCGCCCCGGACCTCACGGCCGTGCGTGCGGCGGAGCACGTCGCGCCGCGCACCCCGGTCGAGCAGGTCCTGGCCGAGGTCTTCGCCGGCCTGCTCGGGGTGGAGCGTCTCGGCGTGCACGACAGCTTCCTGGATCTGGGCGGCAACTCGCTGCTGGCCATGCGGCTGGCCGCGCGGATCGCCGCGGCGACCGGCACCGACGTGGGCGTGCGTGATCTGTTCGACGCGCCCACCGTCGCCGCCCTCGCCGAGCGGCTCCGCGACCGCGATGCCGCGGCGCGGCCCGCGCTGACCGCCGCCGCGACCCGGCCCCCCACGATCCCGCTGTCCCCGGCCCAGCAGCGCATGTGGTTCATCAACCAGTTCGACACGACCTCCCCGGCCTACAACATCGCCGTCGCGCTGCGTCTGACCGGGGAGCTGGATCTCGCGGCGCTGCGGGCCGCTGCCGCCGACGTCGTCGCGCGCCACGAGACGCTGCGCACCCGCTACCCGCTCACCGACGACGGCCCGATCCAGGTCGTGCTGCCGGTCGCGGTGGCGCAGCCCGACTTCACCGTCACCCGCGTCGAGACCGAGGACACGGTGCCCGCGCACATCGACCGGATCGTCGGCGCCGGGTTCGACGTCGCCACCGAGGTGCCGGTGCGGATCCGGCTGCTCACCCTCGCCGACACCGACCACGTGCTGGTCCTGGTCGTGCACCATATCGCCGCCGACGGGTTCTCGATGGGACCGCTGGGCCGGGATCTGATGACCGCGTACGCCGCCCGCGCCGGTGGTCACGCCCCCGACCGGT
>NZ_PCZU01000280.1:3007-5068 GCF_002887785.1 Rhodococcus sp. ENV425 | reverse complement strand
TGCAGTACGCCGACTACACGCTGTGGCAGCACACCGTGCTGGGCGACGAGTCCGATCCCGCCTCCACCGCCGCCCGGCAGCTCGCGTTCTGGCACGACGCGCTGGCCGGGGCGCCGGAACTGCTCGAGCTGCCGTGGGACCGGCCCCGCCCGGTGCAGCAGTCCGGGCGCGGTGCCCGCGTGGCGTTCGAGATCGACGCCGACACCCACCGCGGCATGCTCGCGCTGGCCCGCGAGCACGACGCGTCGTTGTTCATGGTCGTGCATGCGGCGCTGGCGGTGCTGCTGGCCCGGCTGTCCACCAGCGACGACATCGTGGTCGGCACCCCCGTCGCCGGGCGCGGTGACCGCGCCCTCGACGATCTGGTCGGCATGTTCGTCAACACCGTGGTGCTGCGGGCCCGAGTGGACGAACGCGAACGGTTCGACTCGCTGTTGCGGCGGGTCCGTTCGGCGGACCTGGCGGCGTTCGGCCAGGCCGACGTCCCGTTCGAGCGGCTCGTCGAGGCCCTCGACCCGCCCCGGTCGACGTCCTACCCCCCGCTGTTCCAGGTGCTGCTCGAGTTCCAGGACATCGAGCGCCCCGAGATCGCGCTGCCGGGGGCGACGGCGCGGGTGCTCGACCTCGATCCCGGCCTGTCGCCGTTCGACCTGCAGCTGTCGATCGCCGAGCGGCCCGGCGGCGGATCCGGCGTGCGGGCGGCGTTCACCTACGCCACCGACCTGTTCGACGCGGACACGGTCGCCTCGTTCGCGGACCGGTTCGTGCGGATCCTCGACGCGGTCACCGCGGATGCGTCCGTGACGGTGGGGGACGTGGAGATCGTCACCCCGCGTGAGCTCGCCACCCTGGCCCCGGCGCGGGGCCGGCCCGCGGTCTCCCCTCAGCTGTGGCCCGAACTGCTGTCGTCGGTGGCGGCGATCGTGCCGGAGGCGGTCGCCCTGTCCTTCGAAGGCCGCACCGTCACCTACGGTGAGCTCGACGCCTGGTCCAACCGGCTCGCCCGCGTCCTCACGAGCCACGGGGTCGGACCGGAATCCTTCGTGGCCCTGGGAATTTCGCGTTCAATCGAGTCGGTCGCGGCGGTGTGGGCGGTGACCAAGTCCGGGGCGGCGTTCGTCCCCGTCGACCCCGGCTACCCGCCCGAGCGGATCGCCTACATGCTCGACGACTGCCGGGCCACCCTCGGCCTGACCACCACCGCCCACCGCGACGTGTGGCCCGCGGACGCGGTGTCGTGGCTGCTGCTCGACGACCCCGGCCTGCGCCGCCGCCTCGACGACGTCTCGCCCGCCCCGGTCACCGACGACGACCGCCGCACCCCGCTACGGTACGACCATCCGGCATACCTGATCTACACTTCCGGCTCGACCGGCCGCCCGAAGGGCGTCGTCGTCACCCACCGCGGCCTGACCAACCTCAACGCCGAAGTGCGCGAACACTTCTCGATCACCCATCGGGCCCGCGTCTCGCACCTGGCGTCGCCGAGCTTCGACGCGTCCCTCTTCGAGCTGACCAAGGCGTTCTGCGCCGGCGCCACCCTCGTCATCGTGCCGCCCAGCGTCTACGGCGGCGAGGAACTCGCCCGCATCCTGCGCGAGGAACGCATCACCCACGCGTTCGTCACCCCCACCGCCCTCGCGTCGCTCGATCCCGCGGGCCTCGACGAGCTGCGCGTGCTCGTCGTCGCCGGGGAGGCCTGCCCGCCGGAACTGGTCGACCGCTGGGCGCCGGGCCGCCACATGTACAACGGCTACGGCCCGTCCGAGGCCACCATCGAGACCAGCGTCAGCCCCGACATGCGCCCGGACACCACCGTCACCGTCGGTGGCCCCGCCATCGGCTTCCACGAGGTCGTCCTCGACGAACGGCTGCGGCCCGTCCCCATCGGGGTCGCCGGCGAGCTCTACATCGCCGGCGCCGGCCTGGCCCGCGGCTACCACCGCCGACCCGAGCTCACCGCGTCCCGGTTCGTCGCCGACCCGTTCGGGGCGCCGGGGGAGCGGATGTACCGCACCGGCGACGTGGTGCGCTGGCGCACCGACGGCACCGTGGAATACC
>NZ_PCZU01000280.1:2157-2997 GCF_002887785.1 Rhodococcus sp. ENV425 | reverse complement strand
GGCTTCCGCATCGAACTCGGCGAGATCGACACCGCCCTCGCCGCTCACGACGACGTCGCCTTCGCGGTGACGATCGGGCACACCGCCCTGTCCGGCGACACCGCCCTGGTCGCCTACGTCCTGCCGGAGACCGGCCACCACGTCGATGCCGCCGCGCTGCGGGGGCACGTCGCCGGGCAGCTGCCGGCGCACATGGTGCCCGCCGCGATCGTCGTCCTCGACGAGATCCCGCTCACCCCGGTCGGCAAGCTCGACCGCCGCGCCCTGCCGGTACCCGACCTGTCGGCCACCGGCGAATACCGCGCCCCGGCCACCGACACCGAGGCCACCCTCGCCGACATCGTCGCCGAGGCCCTCGGCCACGAGAAGGTTTCCGTCGACGACAGCTTCTTCGACCTCGGCGGAAACTCGCTGATCGCCACCCGTGTCGTCGCCCGCATCAACGCCGCCCTCGGCACCGACGCCGGCGTGCGGGTGCTGTTCGAGGCCCCCACCGTGCGGACCCTCGCCGCCCGCATCCTCGACGACCACGCCGGTGGCACCCGCGTCCCCCTCACCGCGGGCCCGCGCCCCGACCGGATCCCGCTGTCCCCACCCCAGCAGCGGATGTGGTTCGTCAACCAGTTCGACACCGCCTCGGCCGCCTACAACATCCCGATGGCGATCCGGCTGACCGGCCGCCTCGACCGGGCGGCGCTCACCGCCGCCGTGCACGACCTGATCACCCGCCACGAAACCCTGCGCACCTGGTACCCGAACGAGAACACCGGCCCGGTGCAGCTGGTCACCGACCCCGCCCAGGCCACCCCCGACCTCGATCCGGTCCCGGTGTCCGCCGAC
>NZ_PCZU01000280.1:970-2065 GCF_002887785.1 Rhodococcus sp. ENV425 | reverse complement strand
GATCTGATGACCGCGTACGCCGCCCGCACCCGGGGACAGGAGCCGGCGTGGGCGCCGCTGCTGGTGCAGTACGCCGACTACGCGCTGTGGCAGCGGCAGGTCCTCGGCGATCCGGCCGACCCGGATTCGCTCGCCGCCCGGCAGCTCGAGTTCTGGCGCACCGCCCTGGCCGACCTGCCCGAGATCCTGTCCCTGCCCACCGACCGGCCCCGCCCGCCGCACCAGTCGTTCCGCGGCGCCACCGTCCGCTTCGACGTCGAGCCCGAGCTGCACCGCCGGCTCGCCGACCTCGCAGACGCCCACGGCGCCACCGTGTTCATGGCCGTGCACGCCGCCCTCGCGGTGCTGCTGGCCCGGCTCTCCGGCAGCGACGACATCGCCGTGGGCACCCCCATCGCCGGCCGCGGGCACCGTGCCCTCGACGATCTGGTCGGCATGTTCGTCAACACCCTGGTGCTGCGCACCCCCGTCGCCCCCGGCCTGCCGTTCGCCGATCACCTCGAACGCACCCGCGAGGTCGACCTCGCCGCCTTCGGGCACGCCGACCTGCCCTTCGAGAAGCTCGTCGACGCCCTCGCCCCCACCCGCGCCACCGACCACGCCCCGCTCGTGCAGGTGGTCCTCGAATTCCAGAACAACGAACGCGCCCACCTCGCCCTGCCCGACCTGACCGTCGACGCCCTCGACGCCGACGCCCCCGTCGCCAAGTTCGACCTGCAGCTGACCATGGGGGAGAACCCGGCCGCCGGCACCGACCCCGCCGGCATGACCGGGGCCTTCACCTACGCCACCGACCTGTTCGACGCCGACACCGTCACCGCGTTCGCCGACCGGTTCCTGCGGGTCCTCACCGCCGTCACCGCCGACCCCGCCCGACCCGTCGGCGACCTCGACCTGCTCGACCCCGCCGAACGGCCCGCCGCCGCGCGACGCCCCGACCCCGACCGGCACGCCGAGACCCTCCCCGCCCTCTTCGCGCGGTCCGTCGCCGCAGCACCCGACACCGTCGCGATCACCGCCCCCACCGACCCGGCCACCCCGGCGCTGACCTACCGCGAACTCGCCGCGCGGGCCCGTCGCCTCGCCCGCGCCCTG
>NZ_PCZU01000280.1:0-929 GCF_002887785.1 Rhodococcus sp. ENV425 | reverse complement strand
TCGCCGTCGCCGTGCCCCGCTCGACCGACCTGATCGTCACGCTGCTCGCCGTCCTCGAGACCGGCGCCGGATACCTGCCCGTCGACGTGTCCTACCCGCCGGAACGGCTCGCGTTCCTCTTCGCCGACGCCCGGCCGGTCTGCATCGTCACCACCGGCGCCGACGCCGCCACCCTGCCCGCGGGGGACGCCCCGGTGCTGCTGCTCGACACCCAGGACACCGCCGCCCGGCTCGCGGAACTGCCCGACGGCCCGCTCACCGACGCCGACCGGCTCGGTGTGCTGCACCCCGACCACACCGCCTACGTCATCTACCCCCCCGGCTCGCCCGGCCGCCCCAAGGGCGTCGTCGTCCCGCACCGCAACGTCGTCACCCTCCTCGCCGAAACCCACGACAGGTTCGGATTCGACGAGCACGACGTGTGGACCATGTTCCACTCGTACGCCTTCGACTTCTCGGTGTGGGAACTGTGGGGCGCACTCGCCTACGGCGGCCGCCTCGTCGTCGTCGACCACCACACCGCCCGCTCCCCGGAGGCATTCCTCGACCTGCTGCGCCGCGAGCACGTCACCGTGCTCAACCAGACACCCACCGCGTTCTACCAGCTGATCGAGGCCGACCGCGCCGCCGGCGAGCACACCCTGTCGCTGCGCTACGTCGTCTTCGGCGGCGAAGCCCTCGACCTCGCCCAGCTCGAACGCTGGTACCGCCGCCACCCGGACACCGCGCCGGTGCTGGTGAACATGTACGGCATCACCGAGACCACCGTGCACGTGACCTTGCAGCCGCTGGACCGGCAGTTCGCCGCGACCGCCTCGGCCAGCATCATCGGCGACGCCATTCCCGGCCTGACGGTGCACGTCCTCGACCGGCGGCTGCACCCGGTGCCGGCCGGCGTGATCGGCGAGATGTACGTCTCCGGCGGGCAG
>NZ_PCZU01000046.1:0-821 GCF_002887785.1 Rhodococcus sp. ENV425 | reverse complement strand
GAGTGCCGCGGCTTCGGCGGTGTACTTGAGCCCCGCTACATTGTCGGCGCAGAACCACTTGACCAGTGAGCTATTACGCACTCTTTCAAGGGTGGCTGCTTCTAAGCCAACCTCCTGGTTGTCTCAGCGATCCCACATCCTTTTCCACTTAGTACACGCTTAGGGGCCTTAGCCGGCGATCTGGGCTGTTTCCCTCTCGACTACGAAGCTTATCCCCCGCAGTCTCACTGCCGCGCTCTCACTCACCGGCATTCGGAGTTTGGCTGATTTCGGTAAGCTTGTGGGCCCCCTAGACCATCCAGTAGCTCTACCTCCGGTGAGAAACACGCGACGCTGCACCTAAATGCATTTCGGGGAGAACCAGCTATCACGGAGTTTGATTGGCCTTTCACCCCTACCCACAGCTCATCCCCTCAGTTTTCAACCTAAGTGGGTTCGGGCCTCCACGACGTCTTACCGTCGCTTCACCCTGGCCATGGGTAGATCACTCCGCTTCGGGTCTAGAACATGCCACTACAGACGCCCTGTTCGGACTCGCTTTCGCTACGACTACCCCACACGGGTTAACCTCGCGACATGCCACTAACTCGCAGGCTCATTCTTCAAAAGGCACGCCGTCACCCCCAGCAGACCAAACTGCTCGAAGGCTCCGACGGATTGTAAGCGCACGGTTTCAGGTACTATTTCACTCCCCTCCCGGGGTACTTTTCACCTTTCCCTCACGGTACTAGTCCGCTATCGGTCACCAGGGAGTATTCAGGCTTATCGGGTGGTCCCGACGGATTCACAGCAGATTTCACGGGCCCGCTGCTACTCGGGTA
>NZ_PCZU01000279.1:0-16366 GCF_002887785.1 Rhodococcus sp. ENV425 | reverse complement strand
CTTCTCCACGTCGCCGTCCGTCGTCGGCGGGAGCGGCGCCGGATCGATCGGCTTCGACGAGACGACGAGCTGCGGAGCGGTCGACTCGGCCTCGGCCTTGTCGAGCTCGCCGCTCTCGGCCTGCTTCGCCAGATGGGTCAGCCATGCCGCCGCGTACTGCGCGGACGTCAGGGGCTTTCCGTTCTCGGGGTCGGAATCGCGCCAGTAGTCGAAGTGGTGCCCGGTGTCCGGACCGAGGGTTTGCTGGTACGGATCGCTCAGCGCCACCTCGAGGGTGTTCTCGTTGTCGGCGATGAATCCGATGACCTCGTTGCGCAGCTTCGCGGGCAGATAGGTCAGGTCGATCAGCTCACCCGAGGTGATCTCGCCGTCCGTGCCGGTCGAGGCGACGTCGCGGACGGCCGGTTCGTAGGACGGATCCGACACCTTGATGAGGACGTCGAGGAAGGTCTCGTCGCTCTGCATCCAGTTCTCCTGCGACTGGATGTCGGCGAACGCGGCCATGGCGATCCGCCCGAGGACCGTGGCGACGTCCAGCGCGGTCTCCGGGGTGAGCCCGTCGCGCTCGAGCGCGTCGACGTTCAACTGCCGTCCTACGTTCACCGCGAGCTGCAGCAGGGCGATGTTCTCCGGAGCGGAGCAGGTCAGGTCGCCCTCCGAGCAGAACGACGCCACCTTGCCGTCCAGCGCCCCGAAGCTCCCCGAGGTGCCCGGCAGCGAACCGCTGCCCGACGCGCTGTTCCGGCCCGACTGGTAGGCGAGGTCGAATCCGTCCGGGTTGCGGAACTCGTCCTCCGCGCCGGGGAACGGTCCCTCACCCGCCGTGCGCCCGGCGTCGGCCAGGATGACCACACCCACGACCGAATCCGGATCGACGATCTCGTACGACCCGTCCTCGGCGCTTTCCTGGTTGCCGATCTCCATCGCCACGCGGCGCGCAACGTCGGCGCCCTCGCTGTACCCGACGACGGCGAACTTCGTGTCGGGGCATGCCTGGCGGATCGCCTGCATCACGGTCTCGGCGTTGTCCACGCCGGCCTCGACGGCGTCGTCGTACGACGACATGTTCGCTGGGTACTCGACGTACACGGCGGAGTAGGAACCCTCGGGCACGTCGTCCCGCGGCGCGTTCACGACCTCGTCGACCCAGGGGCTGCTGAAGTCGGTGGACGATGCGGCCGGCAGGGGGTTCCCGTCGGCGTCGAGGAGCATCGCGTGGGTGCCGGGGCGGGGACTGTCGTTGCGCCCGCCGACCGCGATGCTGACCATGTCGTGGCACTCGGTGACCGAGGCGGTCAGCGTCGTCGGGGCCGTCGACGGAGCCGACGGTTCCGAGACAGCGACGGCGACCACCGCCGCCGCGCCCAGCGCCACGGGTGCCACCGCAGCCGCGACAATCCGCTTGTTTCGCACCGCCCAGTCAAGTGCCATGGTCAATCCCCATCCGAAGTCGGTCCGTGCCGACGACCCTGATTGTGGTGTCGACGCGTCGGTCGGAAAGTCGTTCGAGACGGCAATCGTGTTACATGTCCGCGTCGTAGGCGTGGTCGCGATGAGTTCCCGGCGCCCGGGCGGTCGGTATCCCGTAGGCGGAGCGACACGGGCATCACGTCGGAAGGAGGGACCCGTTGCGGACACTTGCCATCACCCAGAACGTCACCCTCGACGGTTCGATCGAGATGCTGGGGGACTGGTTCGACCCCCAGGGTCAGGCGGAGGTGGACAATTCGGATCATCTGGCGGAACTGCACCGGCAGGACAGCGAGTCCGACGCGCTGGTGCTCGGCCGACGGACGTTCGAGGACTTCCGGGGCTACTGGCCGGGGCGGACCGACGATCCCACGGGCATCTCCGCGTATCTCGACCAGGTGCAGAAGTACGTGGTGTCCTCGACCGTGACGGATCCGCAGTGGCAGCACACCACCGTCCTCTCCGCCGAGCCTCTGGCCGCGATACGCGCCCTGAAGGCGCGCATGGGCCGGGACATCGTGGTCACCGGCAGCATCTCGCTGTGCCACGCCCTGATCGAGGCCGGACTCGTGGACGAATACCGGCTGTTCGTCCATCCCGTCGTGCAGGGCCGCGGACGCCGGTTGTTTCCGGACGGATTCGCGTTGCCGCGGCTGCGCCTGCTCGCAGCGAACGCCTTCCGTTCCGGCATCACCTTCTCCCGCTACGCGGCGGGCTGATTCCCCTGCGGCGGCAAACAGCCTCGGCACCGTCGTCGGCGCGAGTAGGCTACCGGGCATGGCCGATCTGTCCGGCGACGTGCGGGCTCTGCTCGGGGCGCGGAACATGGCGCACGTCGCGACGCTCATGCCCGACGGCTCGCCGCACGTCTCCCCGGTGTGGATCGCGGTCGAAGGTGATCACTTGGCGATATTCTCCGCTCAGGAGAACCGGAAGGTCGCCAATCTGCGCCGTGACGGGCGCGTCGCCGTGTCGGTCTGCGATGAGCACAACCCGTATCGGTCGGTCGTCGTCCGCGGCCGGGTCGTCGAGGAACTCGAAGGCGACGAAGCGGTCGCGATCATGGACCGAATGAGCAACCGCTACATCGGCAGCGACTTCCCCATGCGCTCAGCGATCGTGTCGCTCATCGAACCCGAGCGAGTTCACCTGCAGGATCTCCCGTTCCGACATCCCTCGGACACCGGAACCTGAGCCACAACACTCGAACGATCGGTTCCCGGGCCGCCCCGGCACGACGGCGACCGTGATCCGCACGCCGCACCGGAATTCGCGCGCTGAACTGCCGCAGCGAATTCCGGTGCGGCGCGTGAATTTTCGGCCAGAGCGGATCCCGACCCCCACCATCCCCGGACCGTAAGCACAATGGCCGTTTTCGCTGAGTGAAATAGATTCTGCCTGATCAATTTTCGCGGTCGGCCCCGCGCCGCGGCCGAGTTGACGTATCGCAGCGCGCGCAGTCACAATCCGAACGATCACTCGGTTACGAACAGGTGTGCACTATGCGAACAAGCTCGGATCGGACCGCCGCCCAGGCGCCCCGACACACAACCCGCTCCGCGAGTCTCGTCGTCGCGCTGTGCTGGGTCGCGGTACTTCTCGACGGCTTCGACCTCGTCGTTCTCGGCGCGGTGAATCCGGCGTTGCTGGACTACCCGGACTGGAACCTCGACGCAGGCGGCCTCACGGTCATCTCGACCGCCGGCCTGGTCGGCATGACACTCGGAGCCCTGGCTATCGGCACCCTCACCGACGTCCTCGGCCGGCGACGCACCCTCATCTTCTCCGTCACCGCCTTCTCGGTGCTGACACTCGCGTGTGCATTCGCGACCTCGCCGGAGATGCTCGGCGGCCTGCGCTTCCTCGCGGGTCTCGGGCTCGGCGGCGCACTGCCCACCGCGTTGGCGATCGTCGCCGAATTCATGCCCGGCAAAAAGGGATCCGCGTCGACGACCGTCATGACCGGCTATCACGTCGGCGCCGTGGCGACCGCGCTGCTGGCCCTCGTTCTCCTCGAAAGTTCGGGGTGGCGTTCGATGTTCATCGCGGGCACCCTGCCGGCGTTCGTCCTCGTCCCGCTGATGATCCGCTACCTGCCCGAGTCGCCGGCCTACCTGTCGGTGCGAGGCCGGCACGACGAAGCCGAGCGCATCGCCGCCGACTACGGACTTCCGCCCATCGATGTGACCACGGTGCCGTCGGACACCGACCGCCCCGCGGATGTCGCGAAGACCTCGAAACCGGGATCGCCGGTGCGGACTCTGTTCTCGCCGCAGCTGCTGCGCACCAGCGTGTCCATCTGGGTCACCTCATTCATGGGCCTGCTCCTGGTCTACGGCCTCAACACCTGGCTGCCGACGATCATGCGGGAAGCCGGATACGACCTCGGTGCGTCGCTGTCGCTGCTGCTCGTGCTCAACGCCGGTGCCGTCGCGGGCCTGCTCGTCGCCGGCCGCGTCGCCGACCGGATCGGTGCCCGCACCGCGGGCATCGCATGGTTCACGCTCGCCGCGCTGTTCCTCGCCACGCTCAGCATCAACCTCGCCTACGGCGTCTACGTGCTGGTGTTCCTCGCCGGGTGCTTCGTCTTCAGCTCCCAGGTACTCGTCTACGCCTTCACGAGCGCGGCCTACCCGGCCGAGGCACGCGCCACGGCGCTCGGCTGGTCCGCCGGCGTGGGCCGCATCGGCGCGATCTGCGGTCCGATCCTCGGCGGCGCGCTGCTGCAGGCCGGCGTCGCCTACCCCTGGGGCTTCTACGCCTTCGCCGCCGTCGGCGTACTCGGCGCCCTCGCGCTGTCGACGAGCCGGCCGGTGCGGTAACACTCGAAACTTGCTCACTGATTCGGAATTTGCCGCGTCAATTGCGTGGGTAGATTCCGAATCGGTGAGCGAATCCGTCGGACGTCGCTAAGTGATGCGAACCGGATCTCTCAGCCCCGCGCCATGTCCACGAACCGCGACAGGTGCAGCTGGTGCGCGACGGGGATGGTGGCGGTCGGACCGTTGCGGTGCTTGCCGAGGATCAGGTCCGCCTCGCCGCCGCGCGGGTCGTCACGTTCGAATGCGTCGGGCCGGTGCAGCAGGATCACCATGTCGGCGTCCTGCTCGAGACTGTTGTGCACCGAGATGCCGTCGGCAACGAAGTTGTGTGTGCCCGGGACGGTCCCGTCGAACACGTCCTGCTCACCGATGCTGGTGACGGACACGATCTCGTCCCAGTACACATTGTTGGTGGCGAGCATTTCGATGTCGGCGGTGTCGAGGACGCCCGCCACCTGGGCCAGACTCGATCGCGAACCCCCTGCGGACCGCGAAGCCGCGGCCGCGACCAGCTCACGGGGGGCGAGCTCCTCGACTGCGAGGAGCCGGCTCAGCGTCGCCTCAACGTCGGGTGTCAGGGTGTCGGCGTCGTGGCGTACGAGCTTCGGCCCGAGCTGAGCGAGCACCCACTGCGCCGCAGTGCCGTGTGCACCCACGTCGTGCAGGAAGACGGCCTGATTCTCCGGACCGGTGACGACAACATCCCAGCCCGAGCCTGTTCCGGCCGCGGCGATCCGAGCGAAGACACCGATTCGCAGGAGAAGGCGGGCCAAGTCGTCGGCGAGGCGCCGGTCTGCGGACGGATACCGGACAGCGGCTCGTCCTTCGACCGCGTCCCACGCGACGATCCCGTTGCCCTCCCAGACGTGGCACACGAGCGCGGCGATCTGTTCCTTCGGCAGCGAGAATGCCTGTGGCGGAACAGAGCTATCGGCGACGGTGCGCTCAGCCAGCGCGACGACGTCGTCCTCCGAGACGGCGTGCGTCTCGAGGGGGGCAGGAACCGCGCGGGGTACTGCGACGCGCTCCCCGGCCGTCAGCTCGCCGAGGGGAATCCACCCGTCCACGGTGAGGAAGGGATGGTTCGCGGTGGCCTCGACCTGACGCCCGGAGTCGAGCGTCAGACGGAACACTTCCTTGCGTCCGCTCGGGAACACCTTGGTCATCGGGCGGGCGACCATACGCATGCGCTCGTCCAGCGACCAGACGACGGGCTGTTCACCACTGGCCAGCAACTCGCCGAGGGTGACCTCGCAGCCGTTGTCCGCGCGCAGGACGCGGGTGCTCGCAGTGAGGCAACCCGACTCGCGAAGATCGGAGACCATCGGCTTCTTGTCGGTGCGCTGCTCGGGGCCACGGTTGAGCTGACAGATCGCGACCACCGGGACCTCGAGCTCCTTCGCGAGAAGCTTGAGGCTACGGGAGAATTCGGAGACCTCCTGCTGGCGGGACTCGACCTTCTTACCGGAGGTCATCAGCTGCAGGTAGTCGACGACGATCAGCCGGATGTCGTGTTTCTGCTTGAGGCGCCGCGCCTTTGCGCGGATCTCCATCATCGTCAGGTTGGGGGAGTCGTCGATGTACAGCGGCGCTTCGCTGATCTCGCTCATCCGCCGGGCGAGCCGGGTCCAGTCGTCGTCGGTCATGCGGCCCGAACGCATGTCGCCGAGCTTGATCTTCGCCTCGGCCGAGAGCAGCCGCATGACGATTTCGGTCTTGCCCATCTCGAGGGAGAACATGACGGAGGCCATGCCGTGCTTGACGGAGCAGGACCGCAGGAAGTCCATGCCGAGCGTGGAGTTGTGGGTGGGGATCATGGACCGTCCGGCGAGGTACAGGTGCTCGCCGTCGACCTCGACGCACCGCACCGGCACGGACTCGACGGGGCGGACGGCGACGATGCGGCGTTCCCGCGGCACCCCCGTGCGGGTCTCCTTGTGCGCCTTGGCCTTGCTGGGGAGGACGAAGACGTCGTCGTCGGTGGCGAAGCGCACCGTGGAGCCGGTGGTGGTGCAGGTGTAGCCGAGGCCGGCCAGGAGCTCGGCGACGTCGTCGCGCAGACGGGCGCAGTCGGATTCGAAGCGGACGGTGCCGTCGTCGCCGACGTGGCCGCCGGCGTCGAGCAGACCGGCGAGCAGCTCGCGCCGCTGCCGTTCCGCTGCCCGCTGGTAGGCGCCGGGGATGCGGGCGCCGAGCGTCATGAGTTCCTCGGCGAACCCGCCCTCGCCCTGCACCCGCATGTGCACGTGGGGATCGGCGGAGGGGCCGCCGAGCCAGGCGCCGAGGGTGAACGGGGCAACGGGCAGATCGGCGACGGGCAGCTGCAGCGCGGCGACATTGCCGACGACGTGACCGTCCGCGAGGGACGCGGCGATCTCCCCGGTGGTGCGCACGCGCGACGGGCCGCCGTCGGAGGTGACCCACTGGTGCTGTTCGTCGGCGACGAGGACGGTGCCGTCGGAGAATTTCACCTCGAAGCACGGCCGGCCGTGCAGCACCTCGGTGGCGGCCAGCACCCGGGTGGGGCGGCCGTGGGCGTCGAGGAGTTCGTCGCCGGCGGCGACCTCGCCCATGGTCGTCCAACCGCCGGGGGTGGGCAGGGGAGTGTCGAGGGCCAGCGCCTTGCCGACGCCCGGACGGGCGGCGACGATGATCATCTGCCCGGGATGGAGGCCGTTGGTGACCTCGTCGAGCTCGGCGAATCCGGTGGGCACACCGAGGGAGATGCCGCCGCGGCTGGCGATCGAGTCGATCTCGTCCATGGTGGGCTGCAACAGCTCTTCGAGCGGGACGAAGTCCTCGGACGTGCGGCGCTCGGAGACCTCGAAGATCTCGGCCTGGGCCCGGTCGACGACCTCGGCGACGTCCTGGCCCTCGGAGCCGGCGTAACCGTACTGGACGATGCGCGTTCCGGCCTCGACGAGGCGGCGCAGGATGGCCTTCTCGGCGACGATCTCGGCGTAGTAGCTCGCGTTCGCAGCGGTGGGCACGGTCTGGGTCAGGGTCACCAGGTAGGCGGCGCCCCCGATGCGGCGGAGTTCTCCGCGCCGGTCGAGTTCCGCGGACACCGTGACGGGGTCGGCGGGCTCACCGCGGCTGTAGAGGTCGAGGACGGCGTCGTAGACGGCCTGATGGGCGGGGCGGTAGAAATCGCCGGGCCGCAGCACTTCGAGCACGTCGGCGATGGCGTCCTTGCTGAGCAGCATGCCACCGAGCACGGACTGCTCCGCAACCATGTCCTGCGGGGGCTGGCGGCCGAAGTCGCCGGCCGGCTCCTCGGGCGGTCCCGGGTAGTCGGAATGGCCCCGATCGTCTACTACAGCCACGCGACGCCGTCCTTCCCCTTCTCGGCACCTCCGCCGCGGACAGACCCCGTCCACCGGCGCTCGACACCACTTCTACCCGGCCCCACCGACACGTCGTCCGGGACGCGCGCGCTCGACGTTAGGCACTCGGAGGGCGGCGTCCAAATCCGCCTGTGCACACAACTGTGGATGAATTGTGGAAAGGGGAGGACGGCCTTGTGCACCCCTTGGGGACAACCTGGGGACAACGCATCTCACACTTCGCATCGCTGCTGTTCAGACCGGTAAAATCGACTTTCACAGGTGTGGAGAACAATCGATTCGGCGTGTCGCCACGGATGTGTTTCCGGGCGTGTTCCGTCCTCCCGGCCCCGGAATGCCGTGCCGCGGATCACAAACCTACCGGTACCCCTGTGGGGTTATCCACAGCCCCTGTGGAAAGACGACGAAGAGCCCTGCACACAGTGTGTGCGGGGCTCTTCGGGAGCCGGAATCAGGCGGCCACGACGTTCAGATCGAACTTCGCGGTCACGTCCGGGTGCAGCTTCACGACGACCGTGTGCTTGCCGGTCGACTTGATGTGCGCCTTGGGCAGCTCGATGATGCGCTTGTCGACGACCGGGCCACCGGCGGCCTTGATGGCGCCGGCGACGTCGGCCGCGGTGACCGAGCCGAACAGCTTGCCCGAGTCCCCGGCGGTCTTCACGGCCAGGGAGACGTTCTCGAGGCCCTCGATGGCGGCCTTGAGCTCCTTGGCATGATCGAGGCCGCGCACCGCACGAGCCTCCTGGGCGCGGCGGATGCCCTCGACCTGCTTCTGGGCACCACGGGTGGCGACGATCGCCAGGCCGCGGGGCAGCAGGTAGTTGCGGCCGTAGCCGTCCTTGACCTCGACGGTGTCGCCAGGCGCACCGAGGTTGTCCACGTCAGCGGTGAGAATGAGCTTCATCGTGTGTCCCTCCCTTTCCTTAGCGAGCCGTCGAGACGTAAGGAAGCAGGGCCACCTCACGCGAGTTCTTCACAGCGATGGCAACGTCGCGCTGGTGCTGCACGCAGTTGCCCGTGACACGGCGAGCGCGGATCTTGCCGCGATCGCTGACGTACTTACGCAGCAGCGTCGTGTCCTTGTAGTCGATCTGCACGTTCTTTTCCTTGCAGAAGGTGCAGACCTTCTTCTTCAAAACCTTTTCGCGCGCGGGCGCCTTAGGCATGGTCTTTCTCCGTACTTTCCGAATGTTCCGATCGAAGGTCGGATCAGAACGGGGGTTCGTCGTCCCCGCCGAAGGAGCCCGCCGCCGCCGGCGCGCTGCCCCACGGGTCGTCCCCGCCGGTGCTCGCGCTGGCACGAGCCCCACCCGATCCTCCGGAGGAACCACCGAAGCCGCCCCCGCCACCGCCACGGCTGGCCTTGTTGACCTTGGCCGTCGCGTAGCGGAGCGAGGGGCCGATCTCGTCGACCTCGAGCTCCACGACAGTGCGCTTCTCGCCTTCACGCGTCTCGTAGCTGCGCTGCTTGAGGCGGCCCTGCACGATCACGCGCGAGCCACGGGTCAAGCTCTCGGCCACGTTCTCCGCCGCCTCGCGCCAGATGTTGCAGCGCAGGAACAGCGCCTCGCCGTCTTTCCACTCGTTGGACTGACGGTCGAAGATGCGGGGCGTCGACGCGACGGTGAAGTTCGCGACCGCAGCTCCCGCCGGGGTGAAACGCAGCTCGGGATCAGCCGTCAGATTGCCGATGACGGTGATGACGGTGTCGCCTGCCATGTGGTTCCTCCTGCTGTGTGTGGAGTCCTGATGCGCCCGAGCCTACGGCCGGACGCCGACAGACTCACTTGCCGTGGCGCAGAACCTTGGTGCGGAGCACCGACTCGTTCAGGCCGAGCTGGCGATCCAGCTCCGCAACCGTGGCGGGCGTAGCGCTGATGTCGATCACCGCGTAGATGCCTTCGCTGTGCTTGGCGATCTCGTACGCGAGACGACGCTTACCCCACACGTCGACCTTGTCGATCTTGCCGCCGTCCTGGCGAACGACGTTGAGGAACGTATCCAGCGACGGGGCGACAGTGCGCTCGTCCAGGCTGGGGTCGAGAATGACCATCAGTTCGTAATGACGCATAAGACCTCATCACCTCCTATGGACTATGGGCGGTCACGGACGGTCCGTGACAGGAGGGTCGTTGCGTCAGCAACCCATGCAGGCTACACGATGCGCCCTTGACCAGCGAAATTCGCCTAGGGTGAAGAACATGCGCACGAGTTCCCGGACGCCCGCGCTCGTCGCCGTCGTGACGTGCGCGCTCGCCATGTGGCTCGGCTACCTGAACAAGGCCCGCTGCGCCGCACCACCGTTCGACCCGCAGGGGCGCAGCGTGCGTTTCGACGCGGTCAAGGACGCCACGGTCTGCTACTCCGACATCCAGCAGCTGTGGATCGGTCGCGGCATCAACCTGCACCTGTTCCCGTTCCTCGACGGCGGCATCACCCGCGACGGCGTGCTCACCGGCGGCACCGTCGAGTACCCGGTGCTCAGCGGCATCCTCATGTGGGTGGGGGCCCTGCGCGCCGACACCGACGCCGAGTTCCTCCTGCACTCCGCGCTGCTGCTGGCACCGTTCGGCCTGCTCGTCGCCTGGTACCTCGGCCGGCTGGCCGGGTGGGCCGCGCTGCTCTGGTCGGCCACGCCGCCCCTCGTGATGTACGCGTTCCTGAACTGGGACCTGCCCGTCGTCGCGACCACCGTCGGGGCCGTCGCCGTGCTCGGGGTGCGCCGCTGGCCGCTGCGCACCCGCGCGGTGATCGCCGCCGTCCTGCTCGCCGTCGGGTTCTGTCTCAAGGTGTATCCCGGCATCTTCGTGCTGCCGCTGATCGCATACGTCCTCACCGGCGGGGACGAGCCCGGGCCGCGGCGGGACGTGCGGGGCGCGGTGGCGGTGGGCGCCGCGGCGGCGGCGACGGTGATCGCCGTGAACCTGCCGTTCGCGCTGCTCGGGTATCCGGGGTGGCGCGCATCGTTCGAGTTCCAGGGCAACCGCGCGGCCGACGCCACGAGCAATTCGATCTGGTACTGGGGGCTGCGGCCCCTCGTCGGGGGCTATCAGGACACCGAGGTCACGGCCGAGTACAACGACCTCGTCTCCGTCGTCTCGCCGTTGCTGATCTGCGCCGCCTTCGCGCTGGCGCTGTGGCTGGGGTGGCGGCGGTACCGTCGCGACGGCTGCTATCCCTGGGTGGCGGTCGGCGCCGCGATGCTGTGCGGATTCCTGCTGCTGCACAAGGTGCATTCGCCGCAGTACACCCTGTGGTTGCTGCCGTTCCTGGTGCTGCTGCGGGTGCGGTGGCCGCTGATCGTCTCGTACCTCACCGTGGACCTCGCGATCGGCATCGGCGTGTTCCTGTGGTTCGACGCGACCATGACCCGGACCGACACCACGATCCCGCTGCTGCTCACCCTCGTCGGGGTGTGGGGCCGGGCCGTGCTGCTCGTCGTACTGTTCTTCGTGTTCGCCGGCGCGCCGCTGCGCCGGCCCGACCCGACCCCACCCGACGAGGAGCGGCCCCGGATGCCGGCGATGAGCGGAAAACCCGGATGAGCACGGCCTGGTACGAACAGCCGGCGCTCGACGGCACGCGGATTCGCCTCGAACCGCTGGCCGCGGGACACGCGCCCGGCCTGCTCGCGGCCGTCGACGATGCCGACGCGATCTTCCGGTGGACGTCCGCCGACCTCCGGACACGTGACGACGCCGACGCGTTCGTCCGTACCGCGCTCGACGATCCGGACCGCCTGCCGTACGCGGTCGTCGACAAGTTCGTCGGCGCCGTTGTCGGCACCACGTCGTACTACCTGATCGATCCCCGGCACCGGACGCTGGCGGTCGGGCACACGTGGCTCTCGCGCGCGGTGCACGGTGGCGCCGCCAATCCCGAGTCGAAACTGCTGTTGCTGCGCCGCGCCTTCGACGATCTCGGCGCGGTCCGCGTGGAGTGGCACACCGACGAACACAACGCGCAGTCGCGCGCGGCGATCACCCGGCTCGGAGCCGGGTTCGAGGGCTTGCTGCGCAAGCATCGGCGGCGCCGCGACGGCAGTTGGCGCACCACCGCGCTGTTCGCGATGACCGACGACGACTGGCCGGCCGCCCGGGTGGGTCTCGAGGCGCGGGTGGCCGACCGCCTCGCCAGGTGACCGCGGCTGGTCTACCCTTCCGCGCGGGGGGACCCCGGAACAGGCTGGGATCCCGATGGGGTGATCGAGGACGACGATGAGCGACTATCCGCAGTACCCGCCGAACAATCCGGGCGGTTATCCCCCGCCGGGCGGATACGGGTACTACCCCGGCCCGCAGTTCGGGCCGCCGCCCGAGAACAACCTGGTGTGGGGCATTCTCACGACGATCCTGTGCTGCCTGCCGCTCGGTGTCGTCTCGATCATCAAGGCGAGCCAGGTGAACTCCCTGTGGGCGCAGGGCCAGTTCGATGCCGCACGCCGGGCGGCCGACGACGCGAAGAAGTGGGCGATCTGGTCGGTGGTGGCGAGCGTGGCGGTGTGGGTGGTGATCGTCGTCTTCTACATCGTCGTCCTCGCCGCGGCGGTCTCGTCGTCGAGCTACTGAGGCATCCGGTCGTGCAGACGCTCGCCGCCCGGCTCGCCGCACCCGTCGGGGTGGCGGCCGTGTCGGCGTGTGTGTGCGCGGCCGTCGCGTGGGCCGACCCGACGACGCCGGGCGGCCCGATCCCGCCGTGCCCGACCCGCGTCCTGTTCGGCATCTGGTGTCCCGGGTGCGGATCGTCGCGGATGCTGTATTCGCTGCTGCATCTCGATGTTCCGGACGCCCTGCGGTACAACGCGCTCGGGGTGCTCGCCGTGCTTCTCCTGGGGTGGTCGTTCGCCGTGTGGACGGCCGGCCGGGTCCGTGGCCACCGGATCGCCCAGTGGTACCAGTGGCGGTGGGCGCCGCAGCTCGTGCTGTGGGTCGTGCTGGGCTGGTTCGTCGTCCGCAACCTCCCCGTCGCGCCCTTCAACGCGCTCCGCGTGTAGACGGCGCTCGTCGCGGACGAGCACTAGCGCGCGAAAATGCTTCCCGCGCAAGTTTTTACGCGCACAGGCAGCACCCGTCGCGCGCGGCTCGGGCCGGGGCTACGGGACGGTGCTCGTCGCGGGTGTCTGCCGATCGGCCGATTCGGGAGGTGATGTCCGCCGGATGCCGGGACGGAGACGGCCCGGGAGCCGGCGCGGGGGAGCGTCGGGGGCATGGTCGAGCACGCCACCCACGGGGTCGTCGACGAAGCCGTAGCGCACGAGATCTTCGGCCGGCCGGAGAATCTGCCGGACGACGAGCGCGCACAGCGCCACGACCGCGAGGTCGCGCAGCAGGACGGTGGTCGTGAACCACTGCTCGGGCAGGCCCTTGTTCTCGGCGCCGAGATAGAAGTACATGCGCGGCACCCAGACGAGGGCGTCGATCGTCATCCACGCCAGCAGGATCCGCCGGTGCGGCAGAGCCAGCACGGCGAGCGGCACCAGCCACAGCGAGTACTGGGGGCTCCACACCTTGTTGGTGAGCAGGAACGCGGCAACCACGAGGAAGCACAGCTGGGCGAGGCGGGGGCGGCGCGGAGCCGTCCACGCGAGCCACGCGATGCCGGCGCAGGCCACGGCGAACAGCAGCAGCGACACCGAGTTCAGCGTGGAGGTGTCCCAGCCGGACCAGCCGGTCAGCGACCGCACGACGTTGTAGATCGAATCGGGGTCCGCGCCGCGGTCGGTGTTGAGCCGGAAGAACTCGGCCCAGCCGCGCGGGTAGAGGACCATGATCGGCAGGTTCACCACGAGCCACGCGACGGCCGCGGCACCGGCCGCCTGCTCGAGCGCCCGCAGCTTCCCGGTGCGCAGGCACAGCAGCAACAGCGGGCCGAACAGCAGCAGCGGATACAGCTTGGTGGCGGCACCGAGTCCGAGCAGCACCCCGGCGAGCACCGGTCGCCGTCGCGCCCAGGCCAGCAACCCGCCGGCCGCGAACGCGGTGGCGAGCGCATCGAAGTTGGTGAAGGCGTGCACGACGACCAGCGGCGAGGCGGCGACGAGCGCCGCGTCCCAGATGCGGCGGCCGGCGGAGAGAGCGGTGGCCCACACGGTGGCCAGCCAGGCCATGGCGAGACCGATGGCGACGATGTCGAAGTAGATCGCCACCTGCAGGCCGCCCGGAAGCCACGACGTGGCGTCCCAGGCCTTCGCGGCCCGCATCGAGACGTACTGGTAGAGGCCGGCGAGGACCGGATACTCCATGTACCGGACCTGGGTCTGCCCGTCCGGGCCGGGCTCCTCCCACGACGTCTTGTACGGGAAGGCGCCGGTACTCAGGCGTTCGGCGCCGTAGAGCGGCACGACGTCGGAGTAGCACATGGCGACGTACTGCCGGTTGTCGCTCCAGTCCAGTCCGAGCGCGCCGCCCTCGCCGACCGGTCCCTGCTGGATGCAGGCGGCCTTGGTGAACCAGCCGAGGGCGAGGAACACCACCGCGAGGAGCAGCATCGCGCGCAGCGGCGTGAAGAAGCGAGTGCGTCCGAGCAGGGCGTACCGCCCGACGGGTCCGCCGATGACGGTGGACAGGCGCGACACCGTCGGGTCGGTCCATCCGGGTGCGTCGCGCCAGTCCGCGGATCGGCGGTCTGCGACGAGCGGACCCGGCGACGCGAGCTCTCTCTTCTCGGTCACCCCGCGAGGCTACCCGCCGGGTGTGGCGCCGACGGGGTCCTCCTGGAACCGGCTGTTGCCGGACTGCTGGTCTTCACCGGTGCCGGTCGAGTCGTCCTGTGTCCCGAAGCCCGGCGTGTCCGCCTCCGTGGTGGGAGTCGGCGTGGGCACCCGCTGCGTGGTCGTCTGCGGCGCCACCCCCGGCATGGGGATGGTCACGCCCGGGAGGATCTCGACGTTGCGGGTCGTGATCTCCGGCGGCGTGGGCAGCTCCGGCGTCGTCCGCTCGGTCGTCGTGGGGGTCGGCGTCGTGGTCTTCGGCGGCGCCGGCGCGGAGTACGCCGGCACGCCGGCCTGTCCGGCGATCGGTTCGGGCGTCGGGAACTTCTCGACGTCGGTGCCGTCGAGGGCGCCGTCCATCGTGTCCTTCCAGATGTCCGACGGCAGGCCGGAGCCGTAGATCATGCCGCCCCAGCTGTTCTCCAGGGGCAGGCCCTGTTCGGTGCCGACCCACACGGCCGTGGACAGCGACGGCGTGTAGCCGACCATCCAGGCGTCCTTGTTCGAGCCGGTGTCCCCGAGCTGGGCGGTGCCGGTCTTGGAGGCGGACGGCCGGCCGCCGGCGAGGGCGTGCCCGTTGGAGTACGCGGCGATCGGCATCATCGCGGCGGTGGTGTTGTCGGCGACGGCCTCGTCGACCCGCTGTTCCCCGGCCGGGGTGCCGCGGTCGAGCAGCACCGTGCCGTCGGCGGTGACGACCTTCTGCACGAAGTAGGGCTCGTGGTAGGTGCCGGACGCGGCGAGCGTCGCATACGCCGACGCCATGTCGATCACGCGGGACTGGTACTGCCCGAGCACGATGCCGTAGTTGGGGCCGACGCCGCCCGGCTCGGTCAGGGTCTCGCCGACCCCGGGGATCTCCTCGGGGATGCCGAGCTGGTGCGCCATGTCGGCGATGGCCTGCGGGCCGTTGTCCATCTCGAGCATCATCCGGTAGAAGCTGGTGTTGAGCGACCGCTTCAGCGCCTCGGCGATGGTGCAGGTACCGCAGTTCTCGCCTTCGACGTTGCCGATCGAGATGCCGTTGACGGTGAGCGGGCCGCTGTCGTACATGGCGGACAACGGGTTGCCCTGGTCGAGGTTGGCGGCCAGGCCGAACACCTTGAACGACGATCCGGTCTGCAGGCCGGACTGGGCGAAATCGAACCCGGCGCCGTCGTCGCCGCCGTAGTAGGCACGGACGGCGCCGCTGCGCGGATCGACGGACACGACGGCGGTGCGCAGCTCCTCCGGCTCGCCCTCCATGTTGGTGCGGACGGCGTCGAGCGCGGCCTCCTGCGCCTGTGGGTCGATCGTGGTGGTGATCTGGAGTCCCTCGGTGTTGAGCAGGGTCTCGTCGATGCCTTCCTCGGAGAGCTCCCGGAGCACCTGGTTGCGCAGCAGGCCCTCCGGCCCGTTGCTCTGGCCGCCGTTGTCGACCTCGGCCAGCGGCACGTACCGCGGGTACTGCATCGACGCCCGGTCGGCCGCGTTCAGGGTGCCGGCGGACACCATCCCGTCGAGGACGTAGTTCCAGCGCGCCTGGGCGCCCTCCGGGTTGGTCTCCGGGTCCAGCAGCGACGGCAGCTGGATGGAGGAGGCGAGCACCGCGCCCTCCTCGACGCTGAGCTCGCCGACCGGCTTGCCGAAGTACGCCGTGGAGGCGGCGGCGATGCCGTACGCACCGCGCCCGAAGTAGATGGTGTTCAGGTAGGCGGCGAGGATGTCGTCCTTGGACCACTGGTTGGCCATCTTGGACGCGAGGACGAGTTCCTTCATCTTGCGGGTGAGGGTGCGCTCGGATCCGACCAGCGCCGTCTTCACGTACTGCTGGGTGATGGTCGAACCACCGCCGGCGCTCTCCCGGCCGAGGATGTTGTCGCGGGCCGCGCGGGCGAAGCCGCTGACCGAGAATCCCGGGTTGCTGTAGAAGTCGCGGTCCTCGGCGGCGAGCACGGCGTTGCGGACGTGCTCGGGAATCTCGTCGAGCCGCACCTCGGTGCGGTTGCCTTCGGGCGGCACCACCTTGGTGATGA
>NZ_PCZU01000278.1:1321-2581 GCF_002887785.1 Rhodococcus sp. ENV425 | reverse complement strand
CCCGTCGGCCCGGCCCGCGATCCCCGCACCGCCGCCGCCACCGGTGGAGGACCTGGTCGGCGTGCAGACCCAGGCCGGCAGGCTCACCGAGTGGCTGAAGCTGGCCCTCGACGAGCCCGAACTGCTGCGCACCCTCGGCGCCTCCCCCCACCTCGGAGTGCTGATCACCGGGCCCGCCGGCGTCGGCAAGGCCACCCTCGCCCGCGCAGTCCTCGCCGGCCGTCGCGTCGTCGAGCTCGACGGGCCGAGCGTGGGCGCCACTGCCGCCGACGATCGGCTGCGCCGCGTGACCACCGCCGTCGCCGACCTGGCCCCCGGCGGGGTCCTGCTCGTCACCGACATCGACGCCCTGCTGCCCGCCGACCCCGAACCGGTGTCGGCGCTGATCCTCGACCAGCTGCGCCGCGCCGTCGACACCGTCGGGGTCGCGCTCGTCGCGACCACGGCGCACCCCACCGAGGTGGACTCGCGGGTCCGCTCTCCCGAGATCTGCGACCGGGAACTGGCCCTGCCCCTGCCCGACGGCGCCACCCGTCGCGCCCTGCTCGACGTGCTGCTGCGCCGGGTGCCCACCGACACCCTCTCGCTCGACGCCGTCGCCGCCCGCGCGCCCGGCTTCGTCGTCGCCGACCTGGCCGCCCTGTGCCGGGAGGCGGCGCTGCGGGCGGCGGCGCGGGCGAGCCGCGACGACACCGAGCCGAGGCTCACTCAGGATGACCTGCTCGGTGCGCTCGAGGTGATCCGCCCGCTGTCGCGATCGGGCACCGAGGAGCTGGCCATCGGCAGCGTCACCCTCGACGACGTCGGCGACATGGTCGACACCAAACAGTCGCTCACGGAGGCGGTGCTGTGGCCGTTGCACCACCCCGACTCGTTCGCCCGCCTCGGCGTCGAGCCGCCGCGCGGTGTACTGCTCTACGGGCCACCGGGTTGCGGCAAGACCTTCCTGGTGCGCGCGCTGGCCAGCTCGGGACAGCTGAGCGTGCACGCCGTCAAGGGCGCCGAGCTGATGGACAAATGGGTGGGCGCCTCGGAGAAGGCCGTGCGGGAGCTGTTCCAGCGGGCCCGCAACTCCGCACCGGCGCTGGTGTTCCTCGACGAGATCGACGCGCTCGCCCCGCGCCGCGGGCAGAGCTCCGACTCCGGCGTCACCGACCGGGTGGTGGCCGCCCTGCTCACCGAACTCGACGGGGTCGAACCGCTGCGCGACGTCGTGGTGCTCGGCGCCACCAACCGGCCCGACCTGATCGATCCGGCCCT
>NZ_PCZU01000278.1:1153-1282 GCF_002887785.1 Rhodococcus sp. ENV425 | reverse complement strand
TGGTGTTCGTGCCGCCGCCGGACGCCGAGGCGCGCGCCGCGATCCTGCGCACCGCGGGCAAGTCGGTGCCGCTGGCCGACGATGTGGACCTCGGCGCCCTCGCCGCGGACCTCGACGGCTACTCCGCGG
>NZ_PCZU01000278.1:312-1022 GCF_002887785.1 Rhodococcus sp. ENV425 | reverse complement strand
GGCCGCGCAGGTCGAACACCTGCGGGCCTACGCCGAGGGGCGCTGACGATGCCGGCGGCGACAGTGCGGTTGGACGAGCCGGTCGCGGGTCTCGCGGCGTTGTGCGCGGGCGCCCTCGCCGGCTTCGCCGTAGCGGTGGACGGGGTGGCGCTCCCCGCCGCGACGGGCAGCGCCACCGGGCCGATCGTGTTCGCGGTGGCGGCGGTGCTGGCGGTCGCGGGCCTGCAACGCTCGGGGTCGCGCCGTACGGCGTGGTTGCTGGCGGCCGGC
Source organism: Rhodococcus sp. ENV425 (assembly GCF_002887785.1). Lineage (NCBI taxonomy): Bacteria > Bacillati > Actinomycetota > Actinomycetes > Mycobacteriales > Nocardiaceae > Rhodococcus > Rhodococcus sp. ENV425. The sequence goes on along the minus strand of NZ_PCZU01000278.1, from coordinate 752 downwards.
TGCACGGTGGTGCTGGGGACGGTGCGGTTCGCGGTACCTGCCGCCGACCCCGACACCCTCACCGTGCTGCCCCTGATCAGTGCGGGAGCCGCCGGGATCCTGCTCGGGGCGGCGGTCGCCGCGGCGTGGGGCGAACCGATCGGGCAGTGGGCGGTGGTCGTCGGGGCGTGGGCGGTGTTCCTGCTCGCCGGCCCGATGGGGACGTCCCTGCAGTCGTCGGCGCTGCCGTCGCCGCTGCAGTGGCCGCTCGCCGTCGCAGCCGGGGCCGTGGTGCTCGCCGCATTCGTCGCGGGGGCCGGGGCCCGGGTGCAGCGGCCGGAGGCGCGGCTGCCGATCGTCGCGGTCGGGGCGACGGCGGCGCTGACCGTCGGCATGCACGTGCTCGCCGGCTGGGTGGGCGAGCAGGCCACCTCGGCTGCGGCGTGGATGTGGCTGGCCGC
>NZ_PCZU01000278.1:0-273 GCF_002887785.1 Rhodococcus sp. ENV425 | reverse complement strand
GCTCGCCGCGACGGTGCTCGGTGCGGAGGCCGTCGGCCGTTTCCTGCCCTTCGCAGACGGCCGGTTCCCCGTCGCCGCGATCGGGGCGACGGCCGCGGCGTACCCGCTGGTCGACGACCTGGCCGGGAGGGAGGTGTCCGCGTGGGTTCCCGCGGCCGGGGTGCTGGCGGTCGCGGCGGGAGCCGCGCTCGCGTGGCGGGTCCCGCGGGTCGAGCTGGGCCTGGGGGTGGCCCTGGTCGTCACGCTGACCGCGGCGCTGTGGCCCGACACCGC
>NZ_PCZU01000045.1:0-843 GCF_002887785.1 Rhodococcus sp. ENV425 | reverse complement strand
TCAGCACAGGGTTCCACAACACTCTCTCAGACTCGGGCGCCGGGAAAACGCTCGACGATCCGCCCCCCGCCTTCCCTTCGTGGTCGCGGACCGAGCGACCGGCAAAACGCCGGACACAGTCGCGCAACCCACCGGTCAACCCCAGCATCGACGTCCTGTACGGCTCGCCGGTGCCCGCCCGATCCTTCGTGTCGGCATGCGTCGAGACGACGCCCGGTGAAAGCGGACGCAGCCTCGACACCAGCGAAAGACAGTATGGACGTCGCCGAGGACCGCATCGCATCCCTCCCGGAGGGGATACGGCCCTCGTGCATGTGCCATGTCTGCACCTTCTCGTGTCCGACGATGGGCGGATCGTGACCTTCGACTTGCGCCTTGCGCTTGTCGAGTGTGCTCCGCCAGATGCGGGACCTTCTTATGGGTTCGGTGAAGATTCGTTGAAGATCGTCGCCGCACTTGTCCCGTGCCTCGCGCGGACTGGGGACTCGAGTGCCCGCGGCCGTGCCGTAGCCCCTCCCGACCACGGCTGTCGGTGCTCATACTCATCTACTGCCACGTCCTGCCGGGTACCGCCGTGTGGTCGTAGCGTCCGATGCTGGGCACCGCAACAGAGCCGCCGCAGCGGGGATGAATCGTCCCGGCTGCCTCATCCCGCTGACCGACCATTCGTCCCTGTCGCGCCGCGGCGGGACTTCGGACAGCGGCGCAGGGGCGCGACCGCCCATCCGGGTCTTGATCGAATCTTCATGATTCCTCCGTGTCTTCTGCGGGTTGGCCGGGCACTGTGAACACATGGCACAGTGCATCCGCAGTCGGTCAAGTCCCGTGAGGTGGTGTACGACG
>NZ_PCZU01000277.1:0-1139 GCF_002887785.1 Rhodococcus sp. ENV425 | reverse complement strand
CGCCGACACCCGCGCCGAGGCGGTGCGCCGCACCGTCGCCGAGCTCGGCGGGCTCGACATCCTGATCAACAACACCGGCATCAACCCCGTCTACGGGGCGTTGATGGACGCCGACCTGGACGCCGTCCGCAAGATCTTCGACGTCAACGTCGTCGCCGCGCTGGGATTCGTGCAGCAGGCCTACCGCGCGTGGATGGCCGAGCACGGCGGTTCCGTGATCAACGTCGCGAGCGTGGCGGGCCTGCGCTCGACCGGCGTGATCGCCGCGTACGGGGCGTCGAAGGCGGCGCTGATCCGGCTGACCGAGGAGCTGGCCTGGCAGCTGGGGCCGGGCGTGCGCGTCAACGCGGTCGCGCCCGGGGTGGTGAAGACGAGGTTCGCGGCCGCGCTCGTCGCCGGCGGTGAGGACACCGCCGCCGCCCGATACCCGATGGGCCGCCTCGGCACGCCCGAGGACGTCGCCGAGCTGGTCGCGTTCCTGGTCTCCGATGCGGCCGGCTGGATCACCGGGGAGACTGTGCGGGTGGATGGTGGACTGCTGGCGACGGGAGCGATGTAGCGGGTGATAGACGCGGAGGTGCTGGTCGTCGGGCTCGGGCCGGCGGGGCGTGCGGTGGCACACCGGGCGGTCGCCGCGGGTCTCGACGTGCTGGCCGTGGACCCGCAGCCGGATCGGCCGTGGACTGCGACGTATGCGGCGTGGCTCGACGAGCTGCCGTCGTGGCTGCCCCCCTCGGTGCTCGCGGCGCGGGTGGACGAGCCGGCGGCGTGGACGGTGCGGCCACACCGGATCGAGCGCCCCTACGGTGTGTTCGATGCGTCGGCACTGCAGCGAAGCCTGGCGCTGGAGCCGGCGCGGGTACGGGCCGGCCGGGTGGACGCCGTCGCCCCGGATCGCGTCACCCTCGCGGACGGAAGCGTGCTGCGGGCCCGGAGCGTGATCGACGCGCGCGGGGTGCCCGCCGACCGCTCCCGCGCCCAGCAGACCGCCTTCGGGGTCACGGTCGACACCGCCACTGCCGCACCCGTGCTGGAGGGCCGCGCCGCCTGGTTCATGGACTGGCGGCGCGACAACCGCACCCGCTCCGGGGATGCGCCGTCGTTCCTGTACGCGGTGCCGCTCGGCGGCGGCCGGGTGC
>NZ_PCZU01000276.1:0-517 GCF_002887785.1 Rhodococcus sp. ENV425 | reverse complement strand
CGGCGCCGACGAGGCCGCCGCCGACGCCACCCGTCGCTGGTGCGACGGTACCGCCCGCCCGCTCGAGGGCGTCTTCTTCGGCGTCAAGGACATCATCGACGTCGCCGGCGCGCCCGTCACCGCGGGCTCGCACACCACCGGCGACCGCGTCGCCGTCACCGACGCCACGGCCGTCGCCCGGCTGCGCGCCGCCGGCGCCATCCCCGTCCTGATCACCGCGACCACCGAATTCGCCTGCGGCGCCCCGCGCAACGCCCGCTACGGCGCCGTCACCAACCCGTGGGACCGCAGCCGCTGGACCGGCGGCTCGTCGACCGGCTCGGCCGGCGCCCTCGCCGCGCGCCTCGTTCCCCTCGCCCTCGGCACCGACACCGGCGGCTCGATCCGTGTGCCCAGCGCCCTGTGCAACCTCACCGGCATCAAGCCCACCTACGGGCTCGTCCCGCGCACGGGCGTCGCGTCGCTGTCGTGGACCCTCGACCACATCGGGCCGATGGCGCGCTCCGCCGCCGACCTG
>NZ_PCZU01000044.1:0-993 GCF_002887785.1 Rhodococcus sp. ENV425 | reverse complement strand
CTGAGAGAGTGTTGTGGAACCCTGTGCTGACGCGGCGTGTCGGCCGTGGTATCCGAACGTGATCGATGATCGTGTCGGTACGTGTGTCCGTGTGTGTGCAAGCCCGCCTACGACTCGTCGCTGACCGATGCGCAGTGGGCGGTGATCGCACCGCTGCTGCCTCGACCGAGCCCGCGGCTCGGGGGCCGGCCGGCGGTGCACCCACGCCGACTGGTCGTCGACACGATCTTGTACGTGCTGGCCACCGGCTGCGCCTGGCGGCTGGTCCCGCACGATCTGGCCCCGTGGAGCACCGCCTACCGGATCTTCGCCGCCTGGAGCGCGGACGGCACCTGGGCGCGCATCCACGACACCCTGCGAGATCGGTTGCGTGCCAACGACGGACGTGATCCGCAACCGTCGGCGGCGGTGCTGGACTCGCAGTCGGTGCGCAGCAGCGAGGGCGGCGAGCAGATCGGCTACGACGCCGGCAAACGCGTCCGGGGCCGCAAGCGTCATCTGCTGGTCGACACCCTCGGGTTGATGTTGGTCGGGCTGGTGCACTCGGCGTCGGTGCAGGACCGGGCCGGGGCCCGGCTGGTGCTGGCCGGGGCCCGGACCCGGTTTCCCGGGTTGGGGCTGGTGTGGGTCGACGGCGGGTACGTCAACTCGGTCGATGCGGGCCTGGTCGACTGGGCGGCCCGCACCGAGAATCTCGAGGTCGTGGTGGTACCTCGCAACGCGGACGTGAAAGGCTTCCAGGTGCTGCCCCGGCGGTGGGTGGTCGAGAGGACCTTCGGATGGTTGACGAGGTGTAGACGGTTGGCGCGGGACTACGAACGCAAGACGGCACATGCCGAGGCCATGATCCAGGTCGCGATGATCAGGCTCATGGCGGCCCGCCTGGCCGGCGAGGACATCGAGCCCCGCGGTCCGATCGAAGCCGAAGCGGCACGCCGGCTAGCAGAGGACCTCACCGACTGACAGCGCGGGTTCCACAACACTCTCTGAGGC
>NZ_PCZU01000275.1:766-1532 GCF_002887785.1 Rhodococcus sp. ENV425 | reverse complement strand
CCGGGTCACCCTGTGCGAGCGCACCCCCGCCCTGGGTGGTCAGATCCGCACGGCCGCCACCGCTCCGGGCCGCGGCGAACTCGCCGGCATGGTGGACAGCCTCGAGGTCGAATGCCGCCGCGCGGGCGTCGATGTGCGTATCGGCGTGCACGTCGACGCCGCCTTCGTGCAGGAGCACCGACCGGACGCGGTCGTCGTCGCCACCGGGGCGCGCCCGCGGCGCCCGGACTGGGCCGCCGACACCGCGCTCGTCGTCGACGTCCGCGACGTGCTCGACGGCCGCGTGTCCCCGCAGGGCGACGTCCTCGTCGTCGACGACCTCGGCTTCCACCAGGCGACGTCGGTGGCCGCACTGCTCGCCGGCCGCGGCGCCGCGGTCACGGTCTGCACGGCCGGGATGATCGTCGGACAGGACCTCGGCCTGACCCTCGACATGGAGAGCTGGACCCGCCGGGCACACGCCGAGGGCATCGCGCAGCTCACCGACACGCTCGTCACCGCCGTCACCGAGACCGGCGGCAGGCTCGACGTCGCGCTGTGGCACCATCCGACCGCCGTCGCGCACACCCGTACGGTGGACGCGGTGGTCGTGGCCACCCATCAGGACCCCGTGGACGATCTTTGGGTAGCGCTGCGCGACAGTGCCTTCCACGTCGTGCGGATCGGCGACGCGGTCACGCCGCGACGGGCACACGCCGCGATCGTGGAGGGGGAGCGGGCGGCGGTGGGGCTGTAGCCCGGTGCGTCCTTTGGGCGGCAGGAGCAA
>NZ_PCZU01000275.1:0-730 GCF_002887785.1 Rhodococcus sp. ENV425 | reverse complement strand
GCCTATCGGCTCGCTCGCTTGGTGGCGTCGGCCCACGACTCCACCGCCGCGTACCCGTCGCCCACACCCTGGGTGAATGCGACCAGCGCCCCGTACATCCGGGAGCCCTCCACGGCCAGTTCCGTCTTCGCCACCCAGTCCGCGGCGCGGGCCATGACGTGGGCCGAGATGTCGGCACCGTCCTGGGTGCCGCGCGAGGCGTGCAGGAACGACTCGTCGGCGATCTGAAAGGTCTGCACCACGGCGCGCCAGTAGTACTCCGCATCCATCGCCGCGCGGACCTCGTAGTAGTCCGTGGCGTTCTGCCGCGCCACCGACTCCTGCAGCGTCGCCGCCGCCTCGGAGATGCTGCGCAGCGGAACGTACACAGGGTCCTCGGACGCCCCCCGCGTGGTTCGTCTACCCGTCACCGGCACGATGCTTTCAGACAATGGCACCCCCTCGATGGTCCACAAGATCATCGCACGCGCAAGTGCCGGCACGGGTCAGCAGGTGAGCGCACCGCCCGGGGACGCCGGCGCGTGCCGCCGCGGATCGAACGGCTCGAACCAGGCATCGACGGTCGCGAACAGGGCGCGCTGAGGAATCCGGAAATCGCCGAGCCGCTCCTGTTCGGGCAGCGGCCCGTCGGCGCCGAGGTCGACGCCGCCCACCACCGCGGCGAGGGTGCGGGCGGACCACAACCGGCGCGGTGCGGCGCGGAACCACTGTCCGTTCGGCACGTCGCCGG
>NZ_PCZU01000274.1:28420-43685 GCF_002887785.1 Rhodococcus sp. ENV425 | reverse complement strand
CCTCGTCGGAATCCCGAATGCCGCACGCCGAGTCCGCTGTTCTTGATGCCGCCGAAGGGGGCGGTCGGATCGTTGGCGTAGCCGTTGATACCGACCGTGCCGCTGGCGATGTTGCGGGCGAAGCGTGCACCGCGTTCGGGGTCTGCGGTCCAGACCGAACCCCCGAGGCCGTAGTCCGAGTGGTTGGCGATGGCCACGGCCTCGGCCTCGTCGGTGTAGGGGATGACCGACAGCACCGGGCCGAAGATCTCCTCCTGCGCGATGGTGTGCCCGGTCTGGACGTCGGCGAAGATGGTGGGCTCGACGAACCAGCCGTGATCTGCCCCGGCGGGACGCTTGCCGCCGGTGGTGATCCGCCCGCCGTCCGACTTGCCCTTCTCGATGTAGCCTTCGACGCGGTCGCGTTGACGGGCCGAGACCAGCGGTCCCATCTGGGTGGTGTCGGAGAGCGGGTCTCCGACCGACAGGCCCTTCGCGAGATCGGTGATGGTGTCGACGATCTCGTCGTAGCGTGAACGCGGCGCCAGGACGCGGGTGCCGAGCCAGCAGATCTGGCCGTTGTTGAGCAGAGTCGCCGCATAGAAGGATTCGATGTTCGCGGCGAGGTCGGCGTCGTCGAGGACCACGGCGGCGGACTTGCCGCCGAGCTCGAGAGTGACGGGGCGGAGCAGTTCACCGCACGTGCGACCGATTGCCCGGCCGGCGGCGGTGGATCCGGTGAACGAGACCTTGTCGATGCCCGGGTGGGCCACCAGGTAGGCGCCGAGTTCACGTCCACCCGGGACGATGTTGAGCACACCTGCGGGAAGGCCCGCCGCGATCGCCGCTTCGGCCATCAGGAAGGCATCGAGCACGGTCTCCGGAGACGGCTTGAGGACCACGGTGCAGCCGGCGGCGAGCGCCGGAGCGAGCTTGAGGAACGTGATGGCCTGGGGGACGTTCCACGGCACGATCGCGCCCACCACGCCGATGGGGGAGCGAGTGACGAGGGCCGATCCGCCGAGCATGCCGGGACGAATCTCGTCCTCCTGTTTCGCCGCCATCTCGGAGTAGTAGCGGAGCAGGATAGGCGGGAAGCCGCCCTCGAACTGCCGGGCCAGGCTGATGGGCATGCCGTTCTGGCTGCTCACCCGGGTCGCAGTGTCCTCGGCGCGGGATTCGAGTTCGTCGGCGAAGCGGCCCAGCACCTCGGCGCGCCGGGCGGCGCTCCACGACGCCCAGCCGTCCGGGCCGGTGAACGCCGCGCGGGCGGCCTCGACCGCATCGTCGATGTCGGACTCGGTGCCGTCCGGCCCCGAGCCGATCCGCTGTTCGGTGCTCGGCGAGATGACCGAGATCGTCGCATCGCCGGACGGCCGTACCCATCCGCCGCGGATGTAGAGATCGGTGTAGTCGATCGTCATCGGGGTGTCCTTCTCGAAAGTGTGTCGGTGGGGTGGTCAGTCCTGCACGAGCACGGGCTTGAGCACCTCGCCCCGGTGCTGGGCCTCGATCGCGTCGTTGATCTTCGCGAAGGGGAAGGTGGTGACGAGCTTGTCGAGCGGGAACCTGCCCGCCTTGTAGAGCTCGACCAGTTCGGGGATGAACTCGTCGGGGACACTGTCGCCCTCGATGATCCCCGTGATCGTGAGTCCCATGGCGAGGGAGTTGATGATGTTCAGCGGCACGGAGGCCGCCGGGTCGGCGGGTACGCCGATGAGGCCGATCTTGCCGTGGAAGGTCATGGCTCCGACGAGCGACTCGATCACGGCCGGGACGCCGGAGGTGTCGATCGCGTAGTCGACACCGGCCGGGACGATGGCCCGGACCTGCTCGACGAGTGGGCCGGCGGCAGGATCGACGACGTGGGTGGCGCCCAGTTCGAGGGCGAGTTCACGCCGGGATCGATGGGGTTCGACGGCAATGATGGTGGTGCAGCCCTGCACGACGGCACCCATGACGGCGGCCAGGCCGACGGAGCCGGCGCCGGCGACGAGTACCGCAGATCCGGGCCGGCAGTTCAGGGAACGCATCACCGCGCCCGCCCCGGTCTGGATGCCGCAGCCGAGGGGAGCGAGGAGTTCGGCCGGGACGTCGTCGGGAACCTTCACGACGTTGCGTTCGAAGGCGAGGCTGTAGGTGGCGAAGGAGGACTGCCCGAAGAACAGACCGGTGAGGCGCTCACCGTCGGTGGTGGACAGCGGTCCCGTGCCGTCCTCGCGCACCCCGTCGTAGGCGAGGTGCATGAACTGGTGGCAGTACGAGGGTGCCCCCGTGGTGCACGACGGGCAGGTCCCACAGCTGTTGAAGGTGATGCCCACGCGGTCCCCGGGGGCGACCTTGGTGACGCCGGGGCCGACTTCCCGTACGACGCCGCATCCTTCGTGGCCGAAGACGGCGGGCAGCGCGGTCGGGAGGGCGCCGTCGCGGGCGGCGAGGTCGGTGTGGCAGATGCCGACCGCTTCGATCTCGACGAGGACCTCGCCGGCCCTCGGTCCCTCGATAGTGATCGGCTCGAGGGTGAATTCGGCGTGCGGCTCTCTCGCGACTGCTGCGAGTGCTTCCATCATCACGTACTCCATGTCTTGAGGGCCGGCCCGGTAGGGCCGGCGAAAGTCGAAATGCTCTACAGAACGGCTTCCCGCAGCGAGGTCGCGGGATCGGCGAGTGCGGTGGGGTCGAGCTTGGTGCGGTTGCCGATGAAGCGCTTTCCGGCCATGAAGTCGGCTGCGGCGTTCACGGTCTCGACGGCAACCGGAACACCGTCGCTGTCGAGGTGGAACAGGGCGAAGGAGGACTCGGACGGATCCCCGCGCAGGACTGCCCGGGTGGCGGAATCGACCATCCCGGCCATCTTCATTTTCAGATCGAACTGATCCGACCAGAACCACGGCACCTCGTGGGGTGGCAGGGGCGCGCCCGTGATGACGGCTGCCGCCTGCTTCGCCTGCTCTACCGCGCTGGGAATGCTCTCCAGACGCACCATCTTGCCCAGTGTGTCGTGCAGGCGGTAGGTCACGTCCCCGATGGCGAGGACATGCGGATCGCTGGTGCGCGCAGACCCGTCCACCACGATCCCCGTGAGGCAGTCGATGCCGGCTTCCCGGGCCAGTGCGTCGTTGGGGATCGCGCCGACGCCCACCAGCACCAGGTCACAGGCGATATCGGTGCCGTCGGCGAGGGTGACTCCACCGACGCGACCGGCTGTCCCGGTGATCTCCCGGACCTCGGCCCCCGTCAGGATGTGAGTGCCGCGGTCGCGGTGGAACTCGGTGAGGGCGGCCGAGAGTTCCGGACTGGCGACCCGTGCCAGTACCCGATCCTCACGCTCGATGACCGTGACCTCGCACCCGCGGGCGCGGGCCGACGCTGCGACCTCGAGTCCGACGTACCCACCGCCGACGATCGCCAGTGAGGACCCGGTGTGGACCGCCTCGCGCAGTTGTGTGGCGTCGCCGAGGGTGCGCAGGCTCAGGACACCGTCGAGGTCGCTGCCGGGGAGCGTCAGGGTCCGCGGTGCGGCGCCGGTGGCGAGGACGAGCGTCGTGTACTCGAGGGTCGCACCGGATGCCGTCGTCGCGGTCCGGGCATCCCGGTCGATGTGTACGACCGGATCACCCAGGCGGGTTTCGATGGCGTTGTCGGCGTAGAAGGATTCCGGCTTGAGCCATTGCACGAACTCGTCGTCGGTGTACTTCTTCGACAGCGGCGGACGGTGATACGGCGGATGCGTTTCCTCCCCGCACAGGACGATGCGGCCGTCGAACTTCTGTTGCCGCAGCATGCCGGCGAGTGTGCCGCCGGCATGCCCGGCCCCGACGATCACCACGGTGGGTGAGGGGGGTGACGTGAGCATCGTGTTACCCGGTGAACTCGATCTTGACGGGCATGTTCTTGAGTCCACCGACGAAGTTGGTCTGGATCATCTTGGTCTCGTCCACCAGCGCGAGGGACTCGATGTGGGGGAGCAGTTCCTCGAACATGATCCGCAGTTCCAGCTTCGCCAGGTGCTGGCCGATGCACATGTGCGGGCCGTAGCCGAAGGCGATGTGCTTGTTGGGCCGGCGGGTGATGTCGAAGCGATCGGGGTCGGGGATGACCTCGGCGTCGCGGTTGCCCGACTGGTACAGCAGCATGAAGCGGTCGCCCTTCTTGATGTCGCGGCCGCGCAGCGTGTAATCCTGCGTCGCCTGACGCATGAAGTGCTTCACCGGCGAGGCCCAGCGCAGCGACTCGTTCACGAGGTGCGGAGCGAGTGCCAGGTCGGCCTTCACCTTGGCGAGCTGGTCCGGGTTGCGGCCGAGCTCGAGGATGCCGCCCGCGAGGGTGCTCGAGGTGGTGTCGTGGCCCGCCGTCGCGATGGCGATGAACCAACCGTAGGCCATCTCGTTCGGGTAGTACCTACCGTCCTTGTCGCGGGCGAGGGAGATGATCGTCGCGAGGTCGTCTTTGGGGTTGGCGCGGCGATCCTGGAGCAGCTGTTCGAAGTATGCGTAGAAGTCCTGGATCGTGGCCACCCACTGCTTGGCGGCGGCATCCGGAGTCAGCGGTTCGACATCCTCACGGACGGCGTCGGGGTCGGCCGTCCCGAAGAATTCCTGTGTCAGGGCCATCATGCGGGGCTCGTCCTCCTCGGGCACCCCGAACAGGCTCATGATGACGTGCAGCGGGTAGTGCAGGGCGAAGTCCTTGACGAAGTCGATCCGGCCGTCCGTCTCGAGGAGCCGGGCGACGGACGCCTTGGCAAGGTCACGGATGGTGGCTTCCCACTTCGCGAGGTTGGTGGGCCGGAACCAGTCGATCGCGATGTCCTTGATCTCGGTGTGCTCCGGCGGATCGAGGTAGGTGAGGGTCTCCAGGATGCGGAGACTGCCGTTGTTGATGCTCTTGGTGAACTCGTCGCCGGCCTGGTTCGCCAGAATCGGGTTGACGGAACCCTTGTCCTCGCCGCCCGCGCTCGTGAAGATGTCGGGCTGGCGCTCGATCTCCATGATGTCGGCATGCTTGCTCACCAGCCACAGCGGGTCGTACCCCTCCACCACGGCGCGGCCGAGCGGGTTGTTCTCGCGCAGCCAACGGTAGGCCTCGAACAACGCGTCGTTGTCCCGGTGCCCTTCGGGCAGCACGATCCGACGGGCGACGGTGTCCGGAATCAGCTCCGTGACCTGCTCTGTAGTGCTCATCGATTCCCCTTCGTGGTGCAGTGAGATCTGCGTGGTGCAGTGAGATGTGGCGCCATAGGTTCGACGCTCACGCCGACTGACGTGACTCGAGCCTGTCAGCCCAGAGAGTGAGAGGCATCACACCAGCGAACGAATGTTGTCCACCTAACGGGGGATGTGTGCCCGGTCACCCCGCGGCACTGTGCTGGTCCCGTCGCAACTTCACCCTCAGGGAGGGGGGTAATCGGTCGATGTGGTGATGCGGGCATCCAGTGATCCTCGACACAATTGTGGGCACGGAGAACGGCCGCACCTTCCGGGTACGGCACCCGGCCCCGCGAGGCGGCCGCGCAGATGTTCATCGGTCAACCTGGAGGAGATCGCCATGCCCACTGTCGTGTACCAGCTCCCGGACGGCTCGACGTCGTCCGTCGACGTCCCGGCCGGCCAGAGCGTGATGGACGGATCGGTACGCAACAACCTTCCCGGCATCGTCGCCGAATGCGGTGGCAGCTGCTCGTGCGCCACCTGCCACGTGTACGTGGACGACTCCGCCGCGGTGTTCGGGGAGCCGACGGCAGAGGAGCAGGATCTTCTCGAGTTTCTCGACGGCGTCCAGCCGTGCTCTCGCCTCGCCTGCCAGCTCGTGCTGACGCCGGAGGTGGACACCATCACGGTGACCGTGCCGCCTTCCGACGCCTGACGACGTCGTCCGGTGGGCCTGCATCGCCAGGCCCGCCAGGTCAGGGCGAGTCACGGTGCCGGGGCCGCCGCGTCACCGAGGGGTGGACTGATACTTCGCGATCAGTTCGGCGCGGTTGGTAGCGCCCAGTTTTCGGAGGATGCGTTTCACATGCGACTTGACCGTGTCGACGGTGATGACCAGTTCGGCGGCGATCGCGGCGTTCGACGCACCGGTGAGAATCAGCCGAACGACGTCCGCTTCGCGGTCGGTGAGCGGATCGAGCAGGCGCTGGTCCGCGTCGTCGTGTTCCGTGGGGGACGGCGCGCTGTCGGTCGCGCCGCGTGGAGGCAGCGCGTCGAAGTCGGTGTCGCTGCTCCACCGTCGGGCGCTCTCGCGGAGGAGAAGGTCCTGACGTTCGCGACGCGATTCGAGACCGACCCGTTCGAAGCAGCCGCCGAGCATTTCCGCGAACACGCTCAGGGCGTGGCGCCGTGGACCGTCCAGTGCTGTGTCGACGTGCAGGAGCGCGGTCGCGTTCCCGTCGACGAGGACCGGAACGGTGGCGAAACCGCTGTTACCCAGAATTTCTCGCATCGACTCGGGAACCACTTCATCGACCGTGACCGTGCTCGTCGCGAGCGCATGTGCTTCGGGGGAGCCCGCCACGAGGTCGAACCCGAGGGGCAGCGACGGCGTCGTACCGGGGTCGGTGCTGAAGGAGGTCACGGGAACGATTCGATCCCCCTCGAGCCGAGACAGAAGGACCTTCCGGGCAGAGCAGAGTTCGGCGACACGCTCGCACGCGCGTCGCATGAGTTCCGCACTCGAGGCGGCGTCGTCCAAGGCGTGGACGGCACGATCGATGCCTGACGCCAGTGCGCCGACCTCGGCGGTCCGCTTCTCCGCGAGGGCCTTTCGCCGATCGAGGAGATCTACGAGGCGCCGGCCGAGTTCGGCTGCGCGCTCGGGGGTGGCAGTGCGCATGTCGGTGAGGAGGTCCGCGATGGCGCGTTCGAGATCGGCGTCCCCGGTGTTCATGTCCGGCTGCGCATCCGCTTCGGGTACGTCAGGCACCACCAGTCACCGTCTTGGCATTGGCGTACAGCGCTGCCACCTCGGCGCGCGTCGATACCCCGAGCTTCTTGAAGATCCGTTGGACATGGCTCTTGACGGTGCCGTCGGAAATACAGAGCCGCCGGGAGATCGCCGCATTGGTCGCCCCGGTCGCCATGAGTGTGAGCACTTCGCGCTCGCGAGTGGTCAGCGACTGCGCGCGCGGAATGGCCGGGTCCTGCGACCCACCGTCCAGCGTCGCCACGTCGGAGCGGGACAGTTCACGGGTACCGAGTTCCGGCATCGTCACGGGCGCCTGTGCGAGGTGCCGCAGTGCCCGGGTGAGACGTTGGACCTCGGCGTCGATGTGCTCGTTGCGCGCATAGATCTGCTGCCGCAGATCGGCGCGTTCCTTCGACGAGGCGCACACCGCGGCGAGCGCGCCGACGATGTGGACGTCGGTGTCGGAGAGTCCGTCGCTCTGCCGGTCGACGTGGATCATCGCCACTGCGCGGGAGCCGACGACGATGGGAACGGCGATATATCCCGCCGGGCGCGACAGGTCGATGAGAGGACGGTACGTGTGCCGGTAGGTGTCGGAGGCATCCACTGCGTACGGCCGGCGACGCCGAACCAGTTCGGCTTCCCGCGGGGCTTCCCGCAGCGAGATCTCTCGACCGTCGATGGCCTTGATGAGTGGGTGGAAATCCCCGGTCAATTCGGGGTGGACGGCGAGCGCGATGGGTGACCAAGTGGAACCGCGGACCACGGAGAACATGGCCTTGGCGTACCCGAGGTTCGTGCACAGTTCCTGCGTCACGGTCTGCGCGATCCGGTCGGCTCCGGTGTCGATGGCGCGCACGACGTGTTGGAGCGCCTCGAACTGCTCGCTGTGCATGCGCAGTCGGCGCGAAATGTCGTCGCGGTCGGCGGCGTCGAGCCGCATCACGAGGTCGGCGAGCCGTACCGCTTGCTCCGGAGAGTCGGCGCCCTCCCGGAGTTTGCGGGCTGCGAACGCGCGGATCACTGCCGGATCCGGCTCGCCACCCGCCAGGCGAACCAGGCTCGGCTCGCTGCCGAGGAGTTCCTGCAGTTCTGCAATTGCCTGCTCGGCAAGCTCGAACGAACTCGTCGAAATGACCACTCACTACTCCTCGCGCCACGGCGGCCACACGGACGGCGGCGACGCCGTCGCGCCTTCCTGTGACACACCACACAGTATAGAGAGTTGCATCGCCAGGGCGTCCGGTCGCCGTCTGCGGCTTACCTCCAATGTATATGGTCAGTCCAATCTCGTCACGCTCTCGGCGGAAATTGCTTCGATCGGCTCTTGTCTCCACCTGTTCGCGAGGTTAGGGTCGAATGGTAGGACCAAAATGGAAGGATGGCCAGTATGGCTTCCCCTGTGCGCTACGACGTCGACGAGCACGTCGCCGTCCTCACTCTCGACCGCCCGGAAACCCGCAACGCCCTGTCCGACGACCTGCTGGACGAACTCCTGGCCGCGCTCGAGCGCGCGCGGGGGGACGACGACGTGCGGGTTGTCGTGCTGGCCTCGTCGCACGAGAAGATCTTCTCGGCGGGCGGTGACCTCAAAGCATTCGCGAGCGACACCCCGACGATCGTCAAGTATGCGGGCCTGGACCGCTTCCCGCGGCTGTACCGACTCATCGGCGGTCTCGGCAAGCCGGTGATCTGTGCGGCCGGTGGCGACGTGCTCGCGGGCGCGTTCGGGCTCGCGCTCGCCTGTGACTTCGTGCTGGCCAAGGAGTCTGCCCACTTCGGATGCCCGGAGATCAACGTCGGCGTCTTCCCGTTCATGATCTCTGCGCTCATCTACCGGAACGTCGGGCGGCTCAAGGCCAATGAGCTGATGATGTATGGAGAGAAACTCACCGCCGCAGAAGCTCACGAACTGGGACTGGTGAATCGCGTGTTTCCGGACAGCGACTTCGATGCGGAGGTGTGCGCGTGGGCGCGCCGACTGGCGAGAAAGTCACCGCTGCTGATGCGCCTGGGCAAGGATGCCATCAACAACACTCGTGACATGTCGCTGCCGGACGCACTTGCGACGCTGCAGTCTCAACTGGCCCTTGCCTTCACCACGGAGGATGTTGTCGAAGGTGTCACGGCCTTCCGTGAGAAGCGTGCGCCGGTGTGGAAAATGCGATGAGGAGCCACGGCGGGCTCCTCGGGGTCCGTCGTCGACAGCTACCGGGCTACATGGCTCAGCCGGTGCCGGGCTCGCAGCCGACGGTGAATTTTTGTGGGCCCCTTCGCTTGCCGGTCGACCAGCGGGTGCAATGAGCGCTCGCGGATGTTGTCGTAGGTGGTTGCCACTTCGGTCTAACCATTCTAATCTTTACGTAAACGTGTGGCAGCTCAAGAAGGACGGAATCCTCCCATGACGCGCGATCGAAACCTCGGCCGATACACCCCCCGGCAGGTAGAAGAGTTCTATGCCAGTGGCCAATGGGCCGACGAGAACTTCACCGACCTTCTGCGGGCACGTGCCGAGGGCAGCCCCGACAAGATCTTCGTCACCGACGGCGTGCAGGAGCTGACCTTCTCGCAGCTCTACGACAGGTCGCAGCGGCTGGCGCTCGGCCTCCACCGGAGAGGGCTCCGGGCCGGCGACCGTGTCGCCGTTCAACTGCCCAACTGGGGGGAGTTCGTCGTCGTCGCAGCTGCGCTCGCTCGGATCGGCGTGGTGACGGTGCCGATCATGCCGATCTACCGGACGGATGAGGTGTCACACGTTGTCGCCGACGCCTCGATCCGGATGGCGATCGCACCGGCACAGTTCAAGGGCTTCGACCATGCGTCGATGTTCGATGGTATCCGGCGGTCGTCGCGGACGCTGGAGACGATCATCGCGGTCCGCGCTTCGGAGGAGAGCCGTCAGGCACTCGCCGAGCGGGGCATCGAGGTTCTCGAGAGCCTGGTCGTGGACGCGGACCCGGACGTCATCGACACGGAACTCGGCTTCCGTGCCCACCCCGACGATCCGTTCGTCATCGTGTACACGTCCGGAACTACGTCGCGTCCCAAGGGCTGCCTGCACACCTTCAACACCTACGCTTCGGGCGCACGTGCGCTGAAGACGGCCTTCGGGCATACCGAGGCGGATGTCCAGTTCGGGCCGTCCCCGATCACGCACACCACAGGACTCGTCACCAGTGTGCTCGTACCTCTGCTCAGCGGCGCGGCGACCCACATCATGGCGGAGTGGGCCCCTGAGCGCGGGCTCGCCGAGATCAAGAAGTTCGGATGTACGGCCGCGGTCACGGCCACCACGTTCCTGCAGACGTTGTTGGCTGCGGCCGACGAGGATCCGGACGCTGATCTATCCTCCCTCCGGGTCTGGGTGTGCGCCGGCTCCCCCATCCCGGCGGCCGTGGTGGAGAAGGCGAAGTCCGACCTGCCCACCACCACCATCCTGTCGCTGTACGGGAGGAGTGAGAATCTCACCACGACGACCTGCACCGTCGAGGACGACCCGAGCCGGGCGGTCACGTCCGACGGCGCCGCGCTGCCGGGGGCAGAGGTCAAGGTTGTGGGGGACGACGGCCTCGAGGTGGCACGGGGGAGTGAGGGCGACATCGCCTATCGCGGGCCCTCGCATATGATCGAGTATCTGAACCGGCCCGAGGACACGGCGGAACTCTTTACTCCCGAAGGTTTCTCGAGATCAGGAGATCTCGGAGTCATGGATGCCGATGGGTTTGTCCGGGTCACCGGCAGAACCAAAGACATCGTGATCCGCGGCGGCATGAACATCAGTGTGCGCGAGGTCGAGGACAAGTTGGCCGATCATCCCGGAATCCTCGCTCTCGCCGTGGTGGGAATGCCCGACGAGCGGCTCGGGGAGAGGGTGTGTTGCTACGTGGTGCCCAAGGAGGAGCAGAATGCTCCCACCCTGGAGCATCTCCGCAACTATCTGCTCGATCGGGGAGTTGCCATTCAGAAGACACCTGAACGCGTCGAGGTGGTCGCCGAGTTGCCCATGACCGCCACCGGGAAGATTCAGAAGCACCTCCTCCGCAAGCGCATCGCGGCAGAGTTGACTGCCGGTGCCCAACGCCCATAAAGGTTGAGAGGCAGGTGAACTCCTGGTTGCCCGATGAGTGGCTCACGTCACTACGCGACCAGGAGTTCACCTGCGCTTGCCGCGCCGTGCCCGTCCTGCCGCGACCCCGACCCGTCGCCCGGCCGCCGGGACTTCCCCGCCGGCGCTGCCGGTGTACGCGGTCTTTGCCTGCTGCGTGCGGGCCGGGGCGCGGCAGCGGATCACCCCCCTCCGGAATCCGGGGGCTTATCTGACCTCGGCGACGACGACCGTCGCCGAACCGGTGACGACGGGCCCCTTCGTTCCGGAGACGACGAGATCGAGATCGGCCCGCGCCTCCCCGTCGGTCTCGGTGATCGCCGTGATTGTCCCACCGACAGTCAGGGTGTCGCCGAGGAAGACCGGGGCGACGAAGCGGACGCCGAAGGAACGGACGTGCTCGACGCCGAATGTGTCGGAGAGCCAGCCGGCCAGGATCCCGGCCTGCATCTGGCCCATCGCGATGATGCCCGGGAACCCGGACGTCGCGACGAACTCCGGATCATGGTGCAGGGGGTTGAAGTCGCCTCCGGCGCCGGCGAATCGCACGATGTCCGTCTGGGTGATCGGACCGACGACACGCGTGTCGACGACCGCGCCGATGCGGGCCTTCGCAGGTGCTCTCATCGTTGTTCTCCTCGCTCGATCAGCACTTCCTCCAGTTGCACCGCTGGTTCACCGTCGGCGTCGACGTATTCGGTCTCCAGCGTTACGACGCGCATCGATCCGCCGCGCTTGCCCTCGCGCTGCACGTCGTCGACGATGCGCCGGGTGCCGACGACGTGGTCGCCTGCAATCAGGGGTCGAAGGTATGTCCACTTCACCGAGCCGACAACCACTCGCTCGAGTGCCAGGCCGAGCGTCTCGACGAACTTGCGCTGGTCGCGCTGGTGCCCGGCGACGACCGTGTGGGTGAGGGTCGCGGGCACATCGGCGAACCCGGCTGCCTGGGCGACCTCCCGGTCCGTGTGGACGGGATCGGTGGTGAACGTCGCGCGGGCGAACTCGCGGATCTTGCCGCGTTCGATGTCGTACTCGACTCGGTCCACCTCGCCGGAGTGGAGTGGATCTGTCATGACGGCCCTCCTTTTTTGGACTGACCTATAGTATCATTCGTCCTAAATACGTGAGGAGGGGTGCAATGGAACTCGCTGATTCCCCGGACGAAGCCCGTTTCCGCAGAGAAGTCCGCGAATGGGCCGAGAAGACAGTCACGACGCTGCCCTGGCCGGAACCGGTGGATCTGGTCGACAAGGTCCCGTTCTGGCGACGATGGCAGCGGTTGCTCTTCGACGCCGGCTACGGAGGAATGTCGTGGCCGAAGGAGTACGGCGGGCAGGCCGCCGACCCCATCCGCAAAGCCATCTTCACCGAGGAGATGGATCGCGTGGGCGCGCCGGAGCGACTCAACACGATCGGTGAGGACTTCGCCGGCCCCACCATCATCGACTTCGGCACACCGGCCCAGAAGGAACGTTTTCTGCGTCCGATCCTCACCGGAGACGAAATCTGGTGCCAGTTGTTCTCCGAACCGGAGGCCGGGTCCGATCTCGCGTCACTGCGCACCAAGGCCACGAAGGTCGACGGCGGATGGAAGATCAACGGGCAGAAGATCTGGACCAGCCGAGCGCACATCGCAGCTCATGCCATCCTGCTCGCCCGCACGGGTGGGGGGCCACGCCACAAGGGCATCACCTTCTTCCTCCTTCCCATGGACAGCGAGGGAATCACGGTTCGCCCGCTCGCCCACATGCTCGGTGAGGCCGAATTCAACGAGGTCTTCCTCGACGACGTGTTCATCCCCGACGATCTCGTCGTCGGCGACGTCGACGGCGGGTGGAAGGTGGCCATGGGCACGCTCGCCTACGAGCGAGTGGCGATCGCCACCGGCCGGGTCAACACCAAGCGGGCCGTGGACGACATCGTCGGCGACATCGCAGAGATGACCGACGAGTCGGGCCGCCCGCTCGGTGCGGATCCGCTGATCCGGCAGAAGGTCGCAGACCTCTACGGCCGCGCGCTCGTGCACTACCTCATCGGCCAGCGCGTGATCACCCTGGCGGCGAACGACGGCCCACCCGGTCCGGTGACGTCGATCGGCAAGCTGTTCTTCTGCCCGCTCGTCGAAGAACTGGCGGATTTCCGGCTGTCCCTCGAGCCCGCCGGCGGCCAGTTCGCACTCGACGACGAGCAGCAGCGAACGTCACGCTGGCTCCGGCTCGCGTATCAGGCCCGCGGCACCGCCATCGCCGGTGGTTCCACCTTCATCCAGCGCAACATCGTCGCCGAGCGCATGCTCGAGATGCCGAGGAGCTGACAATGTCCGACTACACCTGGATCCCCACCGCCGACTACGTCGACAACGCCAACGTCACCCGGCTCGCCCGCGCGCACGGCCTCGGCGGCCTGGACGAGTTGCGTGCCCGCTCCGTCGCCGACGTGCGGTGGTACTGGGATGCGGTGGTCCGTGATCTCGAGCTGCCGTTCCAGGTGCCGTATCGCGAAGTTCTCGACACCTCGCGCGGCATCGAGCATTCCGACTGGTTCGTCGGCGGTAGGACGAACATCGTCGACGCCTGCCTGCGGCGCTGGGTCGCCGATCCGGTGGCCGCCGAGCGGCTCGCCGTCGTGCACGAGGCGGAGGACGGAACTGTCCGCACGCTGACGTATCGCGAGCTGGGGGCGGAGGTCGAGCGTGCCGCCGCCGGACTGCGGGAGCTGGGAGTGGGCCGGGGCGACGCGGTCGCCCTGTTCCTGCCGATGATTCCCGAGGCCGTCGTGTCGATGTACGCCATCGCCCGGCTCGGTGCGGTTCTCGTGCCGCTGTTCTCGGGGTTCGCGCCCAGCGCGATCGCGTCCCGCATTCAGGATGCGGACGCGAAAGTGGTGGTCGTCGCGGACGGCACCATCCGCCGGGGCAAGTCGGTCCCGATGAAGCCGGCCCTCGACGAGGCCCTGAAGACCTGCCCCACGGTGGAGTCGGTCGTCGTGGTCGACAACCTCGACGCCGGAGCAGGATCGGGTGAGCGCGAGATGTCCTGGACCGGACTGCTCGCGAGCCGTGATGCGGTCCCGATCGAGGCCATGGACGCCTCCGAGCCGTTCGCGCTGGCCTACACGTCCGGCACGACCGGCAAGCCGAAGGGCGCCGTACACACCCACGCCGGGTTCCTGGTGAAGACGGCGAGCGAAGTGGCGTACTCGTTCGATCTGAAACCGGGCGGGGTGTTCTGCTGGATCACCGACATGGGCTGGATCATGGGTCCGTTGTCGATCGTCGGCACGCATGCCAATGGTGGGACGCTGTTGCTGTACGAGGGCTCACCGGACGTACCGGACCGGGACCGGCTGTGGCAGCTGACCGAACGGCATCGGGTGACGATGCTCGGAGTTTCTCCGACGCTCATCCGGACGCTGCGCGGGCAGGGAAGCGATGTCGCCGCCCGGTACGACCTGTCCTCGGTGCACACGATCGGCTCGACCGGGGAGCCGTGGGACCCGGACTCGTACGAGTGGCTCGCACGCGAGGTGTTCGGTGGCCGCGTCCCGATCATCAACTTCTCCGGCGGTACCGAGGTTGGCGGGTCGTTCCTCGCACCGTATCCGGTGCAGCCGATCCGCAGCTGCTCGCTGGGCGGTCCGTCGCTGGGCATGGACGTCGACGTCGTCGACGATGCTGGCCGTCCGCTGCGCGGTGAACAGGGCGAGCTGGTGTGCCGGCAGCCGTGGCCGTCTATGACCCGCGGGGTGTGGAAGGACGAGGAGCGGTACCTCGAGGCGTACTGGTCGACGTTCCCCGGTATGTGGCGGCACGGAGACTATGCGCTTGTCGACAGCGACGGGCAGTGGTACATCCGGGGCCGGTCCGACGACGTCATGAACGTGGCCGGCAAGCGCCTGGCCCCGGCGGAGGTCGAGGCGGTCCTGACCGCGCACCCGGCCGTGTCGGAGGCCGCGGCGGTCGGTGTCCCGGATCCGAAGAAGGGGGAAACGGTGTGGGCGTTCTGGGTGCCCAGCGCGGATGCGGACGGGACGGACATCTCGGGGGAGCTGGCCGCCAGTGTGGCCGCAGAACTGGGTAAGCCGTTCGCGCCCAGCGTGGTTCACCGGGTGTCGCGTCTGCCGAAGACACGGTCGGCGAAAATCCTGCGCCGCGCGGTGCGGGCGGCGGCGCTGGGCACCGATCCGGGAGACCTGTCCGGTGCCGAGAACCCGGAGGCGGTGGAGGAGATCCGCGCCGTGGTGACCGGTGCCGAGCTGGGCGCCGTAGGGACGTAG
>NZ_PCZU01000274.1:182-28387 GCF_002887785.1 Rhodococcus sp. ENV425 | reverse complement strand
GTGGTATGGGGGCCATCGCGTCCCTCGGGGTAGGGGGACTCCTGCGAGCCTGGACGGGGGCGTCGCTCAGGACTCCTGGTCCAGTGGAATGTCGGTGCGCTCTTCGAACTCCCGGATCGACTCGGCGTACGAGTGAACGTGGCGGCTCATGCGACGGACCGCAGCATCGGGGTCGCGGTCTCGGATCGCTCTGGTGACCGAGCGATGCGCCTTCACGGTGATCTCGCGGACCTTCTCGTCGATGAAGCCCTCGTTCTCGGTGGCGGCGTAGATGGCACGGGACAGCGAGATCATCAGACCCGACAGCAGTTCGTTGTGGCTCGCGCTGGCGACGGCGATGTGCCAGTCGACGTTGGCCTGGAGGAACGCGTCGAGCTTGTCGCCGGCGGCCGCGATGTCCTCGTTCGCGGCGTCGAGCCGCGCGAGATCCTCGTCGGTCCGATGACGGGCGGCCAGTTGCGCGCAGAACGGTTCGATCGCCTCGCGCGTTTCGAGCAGCGCGCCCAGGCGGATCTGGCGTCCTCGAATGAGCAGCGCCACGGTGTCGGCCATCGACTGCTCGCCGGGTCGCTGGACGAAGGCACCCCCGGCGCGTCCCGCCTTGATTCGTACCAGGCCCTGTACCTCGAGGATGCGCAGAGCCTCGCGCACCGTGGTCCGGCTCATCTTCGTCTGGACGACGAGTTCGCGTTCCGGGGGAAGCGGGGTCCCTTCGGTGTATTCGCCGCTGAGGATGCGTTCGCGCAGCTCGTTGGCAAGAACATCCGACGCCTTGGGAACCTCCATCGGAGTCAGCTGGATGGAGGAACGTCCGGTCCGGGTCGTGCTCGGTGCGGCTGGTGACATGACTCCCCGCCCTCTCTGGTCTAACGGTCAGACCTAATATACCATCGAATCGTCGCTGCATTCATCTTGCAGGGTATTCCCCGACTCATCGAGAGGACCAGTTCCATGCGTTGGGAGCTGTCAGAAGAGCAGGAAATGTTCACCGAAGCCCTCGGCGGCTGGCTCGAGCGGTTCGCGGCACCCGCGAACGTCCGGAAGTGGGGCGAATCGGGTGAACCTGCCGAGTTCGAGCGCAGATTCGTGGAGGAGGGGTGGTTCTCGGCCGGCCTGCCGGAGGATGTGGGCGGACAGGGGGGCGGTCTGCTCGAACTCGCGCTGACCGCCGAGGCACTGGGCCGGTGTGCCGCCCCGGCGAGCGCGTGGACCGCGTCGGTGCTCGCGGCCCCTCTGTTGCCGCCTGACGTCGCCGACGCGGTGCTCACCGGTGGCGAATTCGCGGCCCTGGCACTCGATTCCAGCCGTCCCCTCGGACTCCGCGACGCCGTGCGCGTCGACGAGCGAGGGGTGCTGACCGGTCGCGTGTCCGCGGTGCTCGGCGCCGAACGGGCCGCTCGGCTCGTCGTCCCCGCCGAGGGTGGCGACGGAGCGGCCCTCTATCTCGTTCGGGTCGGAGACCCGGGCGTCACGGTCACGCCGCGGCGTTTCCTCGATCCGTCCCGGGGCGCGGCCGACGTACGGTTCGAGAACGTCGTCGCGCAGCGCCTCGACGTCGATGTGCCGGCCGCGCTGGCCGACGCGGGGTTGCGCGCCGCCGTGCTCGTCTCCGCGGACGCGCTCGGGGCGATGGAGCGGATGCTGCAATTGGCGGTGGATTACAGCCGAACACGCCACCAGTTCGGTGTGCCGATCGGTTCCTTCCAGGCGATGAAGCACGCTGCCGCAACGATTCTCGTGTCCGTGGAGGCGGCTCGGTCCATCGCCTACTATGCCGCGGCCTCGGTGGATCTCGGCCTCGAGGAGCGCGCGATGCATGCGGCGATCGCGAAGGCGCAGGTGACCCGGAGTGCGGTCCAGGCCGCCGACAGTGCGCTCGTGATGCACGGCGCCATCGGCTACACGTGGGAGCACGACCTGCAGCTGTTCTACAAGCGCACCAAGCTCGACGAGAAGCTGTTCGGAAGCCCGGAGGTGTGGAACGAGCGTCTCGCTCGGGATCTGCCTCTTCTGCCGGCGGCCGGCTGACCACCGTTGACTAAATGGTCTGTCCTTTAGTAACTTAATGCCAAACGGTAGCGACGACGACGGGACTGTGTTGTGGACTTCGATCTGACCGAGGATCAGGCAACGATCCGAGATGCGGTACGAGAACTCGCCGGCAAGTTCGACGAGCAGTACTGGGTGGAGAAGGACGCCGCCCACGAATTCCCCACGGAGTTCTACGACGCGTTCGCCAAGGGCGGCTGGCTGGGCATCACCACCCCCGAGGAGTACGGAGGACACGGCCTGGGCATCACCGAGGCCTCGATCCTGCTGCAGGAGGTCGCCGCGTCCGGCGCCGGCATGAACGGCGCCAGCTCGATGCACCTGTCGATCTTCGGCATGCACCCGGTGATCGTGCACGGCTCCGAGGAACTCAAGCAGCGCACCCTGCCGCGAATCGTCAACGGAGACCTGCACGTGTGCTTCGGGGTCACCGAACCCGGCGCGGGCCTGGACACCACCAAGATCACCACCTTCGCGCGGCGCGACGGCGACAAGTACATCGTCAACGGACGCAAGGTGTGGATCTCGAAGGCGATGGAGTCGGAGAAGATCCTCCTGCTCACCCGCACCACCAAGTTCGAGGACGTGACCAAGAAGACCGACGGTCTCACGCTCTTCCTCACCGACCTGGACCGCTCGAAGGTCGAGATCCGCCCCATCAAGAAGATGGGCCGCAATGCCGTCACCTCCAACGAGTTGTTCATCGACGGACTCGAGATCCCCGTCGAGGATCGGGTCGGCGAGGAGGGCAAGGGCTTCAAGTACATCCTCGACGGGCTCAACCCGGAACGGATGCTCGTCGCCTCCGAGGCCCTCGGCATCGGCCGCGCCGCCCTGCACCGCGCCACCCAGTACGCCACCGAGCGTGAGGTGTTCGGCCGCCCGATCGGCATGAACCAGGGCATCCAGTTCCCCCTCGCGGACTCCCTCGCCCACCTCGACGCCGCCGAGCTCGTCCTGCGCAAGGCGACCTGGCTCTACGACAACGGCCGCCCCTGCGCCCGCGAGGCCAACATGGCCAAGTACCTGTGCGCCGACGCCGGCTTCCAGGCCGCCGACCGCGCCCTGCAGACCCACGGCGGCATGGGCTACTCGGAGGAGTACCACGTCGCGCGCTACTTCCGTGAGGCGCGCCTGACGCGCATCGCACCACTGAGCCAGGAAATGGTTCTCAACTACCTCGGCGAGCACGTGCTCGGCCTCCCCAGGAGCTACTGATGTTCGAACTCACCGGAAGATCCGCCCTCGTGACCGGCGCGGGCAGCGGCATCGGCGCCTCCGTCGCGCACGCGTACGCCGCCGCCGGCGCTGCCGTCCTCGTCACCGATGTCGACGAGGACGCGGCCGCCGCCGTCGCCGCGGAGATCACCGCCACCGGCGGTACCGCCAAGTCCGCCGTGCTCGACGTCCGCAACGCCGCCCAGGCCGCGGCCGCGGCGGAGCAGGCCGCCGCCCTCGGGGGCGGCGTCGTCAACATCCTGGTCAACAACGCCGGGGCCATCGCACCCGCGATGTTCCCGAATCTCGAGGAGGACGACTTCCGCCGCATCGTCGACATCCACCTCGTCGGCAGCTACGTGTGCAGCAAAGCCGTGCTGCCCTATCTGCCGGAGGACGGCACCGGGCGCGTCATCAACGTCACCTCCGCCGCCGGCCTGCAAGGTACCATCGGCCAGGCCAATTACGGGGCGGCCAAGGCGGGCATCATCGGCCTGACCAAGTCGCTGGCCCGCGAGCTCGCCCGCAAACAGATCACCGTCAATGCCATTGCGCCCCTTGCAGCCACGCCGATGACCGAGAACATCCGCAGCAACGACAAGCTCGCGGCCAAGACCCTCGAGCGTGTCGCGCTGAGGCGCTGGGCCGAGCCGAACGAGATCTCGGCCAGCTTCGTGTTCTTCGCCTCCGACGGCGCCTCGTACATCACGGGCCAGGTGCTGCCCGTCGACGGTGGAACGGTGATCTGATGACCAACGCAACCAACCCGTTCCAGCGCTCCGCGCGCGAGGTGATCATCGCCGAAGCGGCTCGCACCCCCATGGGCCGATCCCACGCCGAACGCGGATGGTTCCGTGATACGCATCCGAACGAGATGCTCGGCGCGGTCTACACGGATCTGATCCGCCGCAGCGGTCTGGCCCCGGCGGCAGTGGAGGACCTCATCGTCGGTTGCACCGCGCCCTTCGGTGAGCAGTCCCGCAACATCGGCCGCAACGCATGGCTGCAGGCCGGATACCCGCCCGAGGTGCCGGCCGTCGTCCTCGACCGCCGTTGCGGCTCCGCGCAGACCGCGGTCGAGATGGGTACCGCCCTCGTCGGGTCCGGCACGCACGACCTCGTCATCGCCAGCGGTGTCGAGCACATGGGCCACGTGCCGATCAACTCCCCGGCCAAGATCTCCGAGTTCTACGGCGATCCGTGGCCGGCCGAGTTGCGGGAGAAGTACGACTTCGTGCACCAGGGCGAGAGCGCCGAGCTCATCGCCGACCGGTGGGGCATCGCCCGGCAGGAGATGGACGAATTCACCGTGCGATCCCATCGTCTGGCGACCGAGGCCATCGAGGCCGGGCGGTTCGACGAAGAGATGATCCCCCTCGAGCTCGACGGCGAGTTCCGCAGGACCGACCAGACCGTCCGGCCCGGCACGAGCCTGGATACCCTGGCCGGCCTGAGGACCGCGTTCCGGGAGAACGGCCGGATCACCGCCGGCAGTTCGTCGCCGATCTCGGACGGCGCGGCCGGTGTCCTGCTCGCCTCGCGGGACGCGGTCGAGACCCACGGTCTGCGCGCCCGCGCCCGGATCCTCGACCAGACCACGGTCGGAGTCGACCCGATCATCATGCTCACCGGTCCGATTCCGGCAACACAGAAGCTGCTCGACCGCAACGGGATGACGATCGACGACATCGACCTCTTCGAGATCAACGAGGCGTTCAGTTCCGTGGTCCTGGCCTGGGAACGCGAACTCAAGCCCGACATGGACCGGGTCAACGTCAACGGCGGCGCGATCGCGCTCGGGCACCCGGTCGGCGCCACCGGCGCCCGTCTCATCGCGACGATCGTCGCCGAACTCGAACGTCGCGACGCCGAAATCGGACTGGTCACCATGTGCTGCGGTGGCGGACTCGGAACCGCCACCCTGATCCAACGGATCGACTGATGATCGACCTCACGCCCCACGTCCGGGCCGGCGACGGAATCTGGTGGAGCCAGACGAGCGCGGAACCCACCCCGCTCGTCCACGCCCTGCTCGACCAGCTCCCGTCGATCGGCCCGGTCCGGGCGTTCGTGGGACTGACCTGGGACCGCCGACTCACCGAGCAGACCCCGGACGAGTTGTCCGTCGTCTCCTACGGCGGGCTCGGTGAACTGCGCCGGCTCAGCCAACGGGACCGGCTCGAGGTCGTGCCCTGCCACTACGGGGCATTGCCCCGGCTGTTCGCCGAGCACCGCCTGCCGTGCGACGTCGGGTTCGTGCAGGTCGCTCCTCCCGACGCCGACGGCAACTGCTCGCTCGGCGTCGGCGTCGACTACGTCGCCGACGCACTCGAGCACACCCCCGTCCTGATCGCCGAGATCAATCAGCGCATGCCGACCACCCACGGTGCACCCAGGATCCCGCTGTCGCGGTTCGCGGCGGTCGTCGAGACCGACCGGCCGCTGCTCGAAGCGCCCGACCGTGAGCCCGCCGCCGTCGAGACGGCGATCGCCCGGCACGTCGCCGGCCTCGTCGAGGACGGCGACACCATCCAGGTCGGTGTGGGCACGCTGCCCTCGGCGGTGCTGGCGGCCCTGGAAGGACATCGGGACCTCGGCCTGCACTCCGGCATGATCTCCGATGCGGTGCTGCGGCTGATCGACAAGGGCGTGCTGACCGGTGCGCGCAAACAGATCGACATCGGACGCCACGTCACCGGGGCGGCGCTGGGCACGGCCACCCTGTACGAGCGCCTGCCGCACCTGCCGGTGGAATTCCGTCCCGCCAGCTATACCCATGCGCCGCAAGTGCTCTCGCAGCTGACCGCGCTCGTGTCGATCAACTCAGCCATCGAGGTCGACCTCACCGGGCAGGTGGGGGCGGAACAGGCCGGAGCCACCTACGTCGGCGCGGTCGGCGGACAGGTGGACTTCTCCCGGGCCGCGGCCCTGACCGGTGGCCGCTCGGTCATCGCGCTGCGGTCCACCGCGCGGGGCCGCTCGTCGATCAAGCCGGCCCTCCAGTTCGGATCCGTCACCACGGCCCGCGCCGACGTGGACTACGTCGTCACCGAGCACGGCGTCGCCGAACTGCGGGGCTGTTCGCTCGCGGAACGGGCCCGACGAATGATCGCCGTGGCAGCCCCGGAACATCGCGAACAGCTGGACATCGCACTGACCGAGCACGACCTTGCTTCGTAGCGGAGCGAGCGGAAACGAGGAGTGAACGCCATGACGCGTCCCCAACGGGTACAGATCCGAGAAGTCGGTCCGCGCGACGGCTTCCAGAACGAGCCGGAGACCATCCCGACCGACGACAAGGTGCGGCTGATCAACGCCCTCGGGCGCGCCGGCCTGAAGCGTATCGAGGTCGCCAGTTTCGTGCGGCCCGACGTCATCCCGCAGCTTTCGGACGGGGTGGAGGTGCTCAGCCGCATCGACGTGCCCGACGACGTGAGGCTGATGGTCCTCGTGCCGAACAGCAAGGGACTGGACAACGCGCTGAAGGTTCGCGACACCTTCCACGAGGTCGCGATCTTCGTCAGCGCATCCGAAACCCACAACAAGAAGAACGTCAACCGCACCGTCGACGAAACCATGGCGGACAACGACATCATGGCTCGCCGGATCGTCGCCGAGGACCTGCACTGCGCTGCGGTCATCGCGACGTCGTTCGGATGCCCCTTCGAGGGCAAGGTGGAGTTGAAGCGGGTGTTGGACCTGGCGGAGAGATTCGCCGAATCCGGAGCCACGGAGATCGGCTTCGGTGACACCACCGGCATGTGCAATCCGGCCTACGCCTCGGAGTTCTTCGCCGCGGCCATCGAACGTCTGCCCGGCGTCGAGGTCACCGCGCACTTCCACAACACCCGCGGCCAGGGCCTCGCGAACGCGTTCGCCGCGCTCGAGGCGGGGTGCGCGAGCTTCGAGTCGAGCTTCGGTGAACTGGGCGGCTGCCCCGTCCCGGTGGGTTCGACCGGCAACATCGCCACCGAGGACCTGGTGAGCATGTTCCACGAAATGGGCGTGGAGACCGGCCTCGACCTCGACTTGGTCATCGACGCCGCTCGCGAAGCTCAGCAGGTGCTGGGCCGCAAGCTCACCAGCCACTCGATCGTGGCCGGCCCGATCCAGTGGGCCGCGGGCGTGCGCTGACGCCCTCGTCCCCGGTACGACTTCGACATCAGAACCAACAACACGGAGTGAAATCATGAGCAATCGAGTCGCATTCGTCACCGGCGGCGCGCAGGGCATCGGCAAGGGAATCTCCGATGCGCTGGGTGCCGCGGGCTTCCGCGTCGCGGTCGCCGACCTCAACCTCGAGGCCGCCGAGGAGACCGCGGCCGCCATCCGCGAGGCCGGAGGCCAGGCAATCGCCGTCCCGGTCGACGTGACGGACACCGAGTCCGTGCAGGCGGCGGTCAAGCAGGTCGCCGAGCAGTTCGGTCCCGTCGAGATCGTCGTCAACAACGCCGGATGGGACGACTTCATGCCGTTTCTGAAGACCGACGAGGCGTTCTGGGACCGGATTCTCGAGATCAACTTCAAGGGCCAGCTGCGGGTCGTCCAGGCGACCCTGCCGGGCATGGTCGAGCGTGGCTGGGGGCGCGTCATCAACATCGGTTCGGACGCCGGACGCGTCGGCTCGTCGCTCGAAGCGGTGTACTCGGGTGCCAAGGGCGGCATCATCGCGTTCACCAAGACCCTCGCTCGTGAGGTCGCCACGAAGGGCGTCACCGCCAACACGGTGTGCCCCGGACCGACGGACACCCCGGCCCTGCGCAAGTTCGCCGACAACTCCGGTCAGGAAGCCGACAAGGTGATCGCCGGCATGACCCGCGCGGTGCCGATGAAGCGGCTCGGCAAGGCCACCGACATCGGCGCCGCCGTGGCGTTCTTCGCCTCCGACGAGGCGGAGTTCGTCACCGGCCAGACCCTGTCCGTCAGTGGTGGCCTGACGATGGCCTGAGCGCCACTGCCTGTCCCACACACCGGCCGGCAGTCGATCGGCTGCCGGCCGGCGTGTCCGTCCGTCGTGTCCGTCCGTCGTGTCCGGAGCTCGGCGTGCCGCGTGCGATCGGGTCGATCCGAGACCGAGCGGCCCACCCACCTGCGGCAGGTCCCCTCGAATTACTCGAACAATTTGACCATGAACGTAATTCAAATTCGTGTGAATCTCGAACGGGCGCGGGGGTAAGGCGACTCGGCTCTCGCGGTTCGGGCAGGAACGCGATAGTGCGGCACCCGAAGGAGCCACCAACCATGAAGATTCCCCTACCGGGCAGCGGCCTGTATCGACGGATGGGCCGGTGGGCCGGCGTCGTGAGCGGAGCCGCCGAGGGTGTCCGCGCGGTTGCCGCCGGCTCGGCCCGATTCGGCGGTGAACTATCTCGGATCGCCCTCGGCGCTTCCGAGGTCGCACCCCCGAAGGGGGATCGTCGATTCGTCGATCCCGCGTGGACCTCGAACCCGATG
The DNA here is from genome assembly GCF_002887785.1 of Rhodococcus sp. ENV425. NCBI lineage: Bacteria > Bacillati > Actinomycetota > Actinomycetes > Mycobacteriales > Nocardiaceae > Rhodococcus > Rhodococcus sp. ENV425. Next base: position 19,666 of record NZ_PCZU01000274.1, on the reverse strand, counting down.
TACCGGCGCATCGGTCAGGCCTATCTGCTGTCCGCTCGGGAGATCGAGGACGCGGTCGTATCGGCCGAATCGCCGATCCGGTTCGGGCACAACAACTCGCCTTCGCAGCACGGATCGTCGTGAGCGGACTCGCCCCGACGAACTACCTCATGACGAACCCCACGGTCCTCAAGGAGACGTTCGACACGGCCGGCCTGAACCTGGTGCGCGGACTCCGGAACTACGTCACCGACGTGCGGCGAAACGGTGGCATGCCCGCCATGGTCCCGCACGGTGCCTTCGAGGTCGGCCGCGATCTCGCCGTCACACCCGGTGCCGTGGTGGCCCGGGACGAGGTCGCGGAGGTGCTCCGCTATGTGCCCACCACCGACACCGTGCACGCCCGTCCGGTACTGGTGGTGCCGCCCCCGATCGGCCGCTTCTACTTCCTGGACCTCCAGCCGGGACGCAGTTTCGTCGAACACTCCGTGTCCCGCGGTCTGCAAACCTTCATGCTCTCCTGGCGTAACCCCAACCAGGACCAGGGCGGATGGGATCTCGACACCTACGCTCGGCGAGTCTCCGAGGCGATCGACACGGTTCGAGCAGAAACCGGCAGCGACGACGTGAATCTCATCGGATTCTGCGCGGGTGGCATCATCTCGACCGGGCTGCTCAATCATATGGCGGCCACCGGCGACACGCGGGTGCACTCGATGTCCTATGCGGTCACCATGCTCGACTTCGAGAACAAGGAACTGCTCGATGCGTTCGCCGGGCAAAAGCTGGTGTCTTTCGCGCGGGGCCGCTCATTGAGGAACGGCATCATCAGCGCCCGCGACATGGGCAACGCCTTCCTGTGGATGCGCCCGGACGACCTCGTGTTCAACTACGTCGTCAACAATTATCTGATGGGCAGGACCCCGCCTGCATTCGACATACTTGCGTGGAACGCCGACGGCACGAATCTGCCCGGCTCCCTACATGCTCAGTTCCTCGACATCTTCCGCGACAACATGCTGGCGAAGCCGGGCTCGATGACGGTGCTCGGCACGCCCGTCGACCCGGGGACCGTCACAGTCCCGACCTTCGTCTCCGGTGCGATCGACGACCATCTCACCGCCTGGAAGGGGTGTTACCGGACCACACAGCTCCTCGGAGGTGATTGCACGTTCGTTCTCAGCTACTCCGGGCACATCGCGAGCCTCGTCAATCCGCCCGGCAATCCGAAGTCCCATTACTGGACCGGCGGCGCCCCCGGTGCGGACCCGCACCAGTGGCTCGACCAGGCCACCCGCGTGACGGGCAGTTGGTGGGAGCCGTGGGCCGACTGGGTAAGTGAGAGGTCAGGAGACCGCATGTCGTCGCCGGTCCTGCACGAAGCCGAGTATCCGCTCGGCCCCGCTCCGGGACGCTATGTCGGGGAGCCCTCGAACTGACAGCTTCGCCGGCCGAGGAGGCACGCATGGATCTCGAAATCGCCGACTCCGTCGCTCCCGACGGCGGGACGGCGAGACCGTCCTTGTGCGTCTCCGTGACGGTCGGCTGCACCACAGTGACACCGGGTCGACGGACGTGACGGAAAGGTCTGCATCCACGCGCACGCAGTGCAAAGTCCATACAGTGCGGGGCTGGAAGTGATTGGTGGACAAGGAGCGGCGGACGATCGGGAGTGTGAACACGGCTGGAACGTTAACGATCGTTTGCAGGTGCGCCTATGATCGCGACATGACGACGAACAACGAAGCAGGCGCAACCGTGGCCTGGACTCCGGTGGGAGAGTACGAGGACATCCGGTACGAGCACAGCGGTGACGGGATCGCAAAGATCACGATCTGCCGTCCCGAGGTGCGCAATGCGTTCCGGCCGCAGACGTTGATGGAGATCTCCGACGCGTTGGTCGATGCCCGGGAGGATTCCTCGATCGGTGTCATCGTGCTGACAGGGGAGGGGCCCGACGCGTTCTGCTCGGGAGGTGACCAGCGGGTGCGCGGAGACACCGGCTACCTCACCGAGCCGGGTAAGGCGGGCGGCGTGGGACGCTTCCACGTCACCGACCTGCAGATCCAGATTCGCCGACTGCCGAAGCCGGTGGTGGCCATGGTCGCCGGGTATGCGATCGGCGGCGGGCACATCCTGCATCTGGTGTGCGATCTGACAATCGCGGCGGACAACGCCCGCTTCGGCCAGGTCGGTCCCAAGGTCGGTTCCTTCGACGGCGGATACGGCGCGGGTCTGCTCGCGGAGTTGGTCGGGGTGAAGAAGGCCAAGGAGATCTGGTTCCTGTGCCGCCAGTACGACGCACGGCAGGCCCTGGAGATGGGGCTGGTCAACACCGTGGTGCCACTGGCCGACCTCGAGCGCGAAACCGTCCAGTGGTGCCGCGAGATGCTCGAGCTCTCCCCCTTCGCGCTGCGCCTCATGAAGGCCAGTTTCAATGCGTCGGAGGACGGCATGGCCGGCATCCAGCAGCTCGCCCACGATGCGAATCTGCTGTTCTACTCCACGGAAGAAGCCAGGGAGGGGCGCGAGGCGTTCAAGGCGAAGCGCCGTCCGGAGTTCGATAAGTTCCCGCGCCGGCCCTGACCTTCCATTTCGGTCCAACAATTAGTATGGTTGGGTCATTGCTGGTTCGAACAGGATGGTGTGCATGTCGGAAACCGCTACGCCCGCAGTCACATGGAGTGACGCCGCTGCCGGCGTCATGACGATCACGCTCCAGCGTAGGCCCGCGAACGCCCTGGGCCTGCCGATCATCGACGGCCTGAACGCGGCGCTGGACGCCGCCGATGCCGACGGTTCGGTGAAGGTGATCGTCGTCCGATCGGATATCCCCGGCTTCTTCGCTGCAGGGGCGGACATCAAGCACATGTCGTCGGTGGATGCAGAGTCATTTACCGCCTACGGCGATCGGCTCCGCGGGGCGCTCGACCGGCTCGCGTCGGCCGACCGGATCACGATCGCCGCGGTGGACGGTCTCGCGCTCGGGGGTGGCCTCGAGCTCGCGATGGCCTGCACCCTGCGGGTCGGCGGGGCGGACGCGAAGTTCGGGCTTCCCGAGGTCAAGCTCGGTCTCATCCCGGGAGCCGGTGGTACCCAACGTCTCCCGCGTCTTGTGGGCCGTGGTCGTGCGCTCGACATCATGCTGACCGCCCGCCAGGTCCGCGCCGACGAGGCACACGCGATCGGGCTGATCGACCGGCTCGTCGCGGCCGGCGGCGCGACGGAGGCGGCGCTCGCCCTCGCGGCCGAGCTGTGCACGATGTCGCTGCCCGCGCAGCGCGCCGTCATCCGGACGGTCGACGCCGCGTTCGACACGCCGCTCGACGAGGGCTTCCGCTTCGAGGTCGCCCAGGAGCAGGACCTGTTCGAGAGCGGGGAGGCGAAGGAGGGCATCACCGCGTTCCTCGAGAAGCGCGCCCCGCGCTTCTCCTGAGCGCCGTGTCGTCCGGATCCGCCGGGCGGGGAGCGGTCGCGCTCGCCCTGTCGCTGGTCTACCTGATCTGGGGATCGATCTACCTCGCGATCCGCCTGGTCATCGAGGAGGTGCCGCCCCTCGGCTCGATGGGTGCGCGATTCCTTCTTGCCGCCCTGCTGATGGCCGTATTTCTCGCCGTGCGCCGCGGCTGGAGGCGGCTGCTCGTCACCCGGCGTGAGGCCGGCGGTGCCGCGTTCCTCGGGGTCCTGCTCCTCGCGTGTGGAAACGGCCTGACGTCGGTCGGCCAGTTGCACGGCGTGCCCTCCGGAGTGACGGCGCTTCTCGTCGCGATGGTGCCCGTGTGGATCTGCATCTACCGTGCCGTGTCCGGCGACCGCCCGCGAGCGCTCGAGCTGGCCGGGGTGGGGGTGGGCCTCATCGGCCTGGCCGTGCTGGTGCTGCCGACCGGCGGTGACCGTTCGAGCCTCCCGCTGGTCGGCGCGGCGGTCATCGTGCTGTCGAGCCTGTCGTGGTCGTTCGGCTCCTGGATCAAGCCGAGGCTCTGGCTGCCGCAGGACGTGTACGTGGGCGCGACGTATCAACTCCTGGCGGCCGGTGCGGCGATGATGCTGGCGTCGGTGGTCACCCGCGAGCGTTTCGGGGGCGAGATCGGACTGCGGGCCTGGGGCGCGTTCGGCTATCTCGTGATCTTCGGCTCGGTCGTCGGATTCACTGCATACGCGTGGTTGCTGCACCATGCACCGCTGTCGCTGGTGGCGACCCACACGTACGTGAACCCCGTGGTGGCCGTCGCTCTCGGGTCCGTCGTCCTGTCCGAGCCGGTCACTCCTGCGCTGGTCGTCGGTGGCGTCGTGGTCCTGATGTCCGTCGTGTTGGTGGTGAGTGCGCAGGCTCGGCTTCGACGTGGGCGCGCTGCCGACCGCTCGGGGGAGACGAGCATGGTCCGCGACTGAACCGGAGCATTCCTGTGTTCTGGGAGCCTTCCCTGAACCACAAGAAGGTATTATTATCAGACCAAATTCGGGAAGGTGCAGCAATGACGCAGAACGACACGAAACGCTCGTTCACGGGTCCGCTGTCGGGTCTGAAGGTGGTCGAAATCGGTTCGATCGGCCCGGGGCCGTTCTGTGCCATGCTGCTGGCCGATCTCGGTGCGGACGTGGTGCGGGTCGACCGTGCCACCGGCGCAGGGTTGGTCGGGCCGAATGCAGATTTCCGCACCGAACTGCTGCACCGGGGACGCCGTTCGCTTGCCGTCGATCTCAAGCACCCGGACGGAGCGGAGGTGGTGCTGTCGCTCGTGGCGGACGCCGACGTCCTGATCGAGGGCTTCCGCCCCGGCGTCACCGAGCGGCTCGGGGTCGGACCGGACGACTGTGCCCAGCGCAATCCGCGGTTGATCTACGGTCGCATGACGGGCTTCGGGCAGGACGGCCCTCTCGCGCAGCACGTCGGTCACGACATCAACTACGTGGCACTCAGTGGTGTCCTGTCGCTGATCGGACGCCACGGTCAGCCGCCCACCCCGCCGCTCAGCCTGGTCGGTGATTTCGGTGGTGGCGGAATGCTTCTCGCCTTGGGAGTGCTGTCTGCGCTCTTCGAGAGGCAGCGCTCAGGCATCGGGCAGGTGATCGACGCCTCGATGGTGGAAGGGGCCGCCCTCCTTGCGACGCCGTTCTTCGGCTTCGCGCAGAGCGGGTCGTGGAACCGTGAACGCGGCACGAACCTCGTCGACAGCGGCGCACCCTTCTACGACGCCTACGAGACCGCCGACGGCAAATGGCTCTCGGTCGGCGCGCTCGAACCGCACTTCTACGCCGACCTCGTAGCCCTGCTGGGCCTGCCCGACGATCTGCCGGATCAGAACGACCGCGCGCAATGGCCGCAGATGAAGAAGGTGTTCGCCGACGCCGTACGGGGCCGCACCCTCGCGGAGTGGCTCGACGCGGCCGAAGGGCACACGCCGTGCATCGCCCCGGTTCTCGACGTCGACGAGGCGCCGTCGCATCCCCACCATGTCGCCCGCGGGACCTTCGTCGAGGTCGACGGACTCGTCCAGCCGGCCCCCGCTCCCCGGTTCAGCCGCTCGGCGGCGGCGGTGGACCGCCGTCCGCCGAGTCCGGGGGAGCACACCACCGAGATTCTGACCGACTGGGGAATCGACTCCGACCGCACCGACCAATGGCTGCGTTCGGGCGCGGTACGACAAACCCCCGCCGAAGCCTGACCGATCACACGAACTCACGGCGCCCACCTGGAACCGCCGGACCGAAGAAGGAGTGAACCCGTGACCGAGCCCACGACATGGGAAACGTTCACGCTCGAGCGACCCGAACCCGGGATCGCCGTCGTGACGTTGAACCGTCCCGAACGAATGAACTCGATGACGAACACGATGTTCGTCGAACTCGAGAAAGTGGCGTTGCAACTCGATCGCGAGGACGACCTGCGTGTGGTGATCCTCACCGGCGCCGGCAAGGCGTTCTGCGGCGGGTTCGATCTCGACGACGCCGAAGGGCTGTCGTCGTTGACGCCGATGGGGATGCTCGATCAGCAGGAGCTGGCGGCGCGGGCGCTCTCGGCGATCCGGAGCATCCGCGTTCCGGTGATCGCGGCGGTCAACGGCGCGGCGGCCGGTGGAGGACTGTCCCTGTCCCTGGCTGCCGACATCCGGATCGGCTCGCCGGCCGCGCGGTTCAACGCGGCGTTCGTGCGAATCGGCCTCTCGGCCGGGGACCTGGGCGCCTCCTGGCACCTCACCCGGTTGATCGGCCCGGCGCGGGCCGCGGAGTTCGCGTACACGGGCCGATTCATCGAGGCCGTCGAAGCGGAGTCGCTCGGGCTGCTGAACGCGGTGGTGCCCGCCGAGTCGCTGCTCACCGAGGCGCTCGCGATGGCGCGCCTCATCTGCGCGAACTCGCCTGCCGGCGTGCAGCTGTCGAAACGCGCACTGCACGCGAACATGGAGGTGTCGTCCTACGCCGCGGCGCTCGAACTGGAGAACCGCGGCCAGGCGCTGCTCACCCGCGGTGAGGACATGCCCGAAGCGCTGGCCGCGTTCAAGGACAAGCGCACCCCGAAGTTCACGGGCCGGTGATCGACATGACGCAGATGGACACGCGAGAAAATACGTCCGTGCTGAGCAACTACGAGCCACCCCGGCTCGAGACCCTCACCCTCGAGGCGCTCGAGGACAAGATCGCCGTTCTCACGATCAACCGGCCCGACCGGATGAACTCGATGGTCGTGAAGATGTTCGAAGAGTTCAACACCGCCGCATACGCATTGCGCGACACCGACGCGCGGGCGCTGATCATCCGCGGTGCGGGAGATCGGGTGTTCTGCGCCGGGTTCGACCTCGACGAGATCAGTGTGATCACCGAAATGGGCGTGCGCGAATTCCTGAAGTTCCAGGAGACCGCGACCGGGGGCCTTGCTGCGCTGCGGCATCTGCCGTTCCCGGTGATCGCGGCGATCCACGGTGCTGCCTCCGGCGGCGGTATGTCGCTCGCCCTCGCCGCCGACATCCGGCTGGTCGCCCCGACCGCGAAGTTCAACGCGGCCTTCGTCAAGGTGGGGTTGTCCGTCGGGGAACTCGGCACCTCCTGGCAACTGACCCGCCTCGTCGGGCCGGGCCGGGCGGCCGAGATCGCGTACACGGCACGCTTCGTCGGCGCCGAGGAGGCGGTCCGGATCGGGCTGGCGAACCGGGTGGTGCCGAGCGAGAACCTCTTCGACGAGGCCGTCGCACTGGCCGAGACGATCGCGACGAATTCCCCCGGCGGGATCCGGATGTCGAAGCGCGCGTTGCAGCGGAACCAGGAAGTGACGTCGTACGCGGCGGCGCTCGAGTTGGAGAACCGGGGACAGGCGCTACTGACCCGATGCGCCGACATGCCGGAAGCGCTGGCCGCATTCAAGCAGAAGCGAGCTCCGCGTTTCACCGGGGCGTAGACGTCGACGAACGACTGCGTGCAGGATCGGGGCCGGGCGGCGCGCGCCGGCGGCACAATCTGATGGAGGCGAGCATATGACCTGGGAATGGACTCCCGACACCCTCGGCGCGCTGGAACGATTTCTGCGTGAGCGGGGCATCACCGATGGGCCGCTGACAACGTCGCGTATCGGTGACGGGCATTCCAATCTGACGTACCTGGTGTCCGACGGGGTACGTCGGGTGATTGTTCGTCGACCGCCGCCGCCGCCCGTCCCGCCGGGTGCCCACGACATGCTGCGGGAGGCTCGGCTCGTCGGTGCACTCGCCGGCAGTGGCGTGCCGGTGGCGGCCGTGCTTGCCGTCGGGCAGACCGGCGACGTGCTCGACGTCCCGTTCTACGTGATGGACTACGTCGCCGGCCCGGTGGTCACCACCGAGACTCCGGCGGCACTGAGTGCGCCGGCCGACCGTCGCCGGATCGGTGAGGCGCTGATCGACACCCTCGCGGCACTACACGCGGTGGACTGGCGGGCCGCCGGCCTCGGTGACCTCGGCCGGCCGGACGGTTTCAACGAGCGTCACCTGCGCCGCATGGGCCGGTTGGTGGCGGCCGAGGACGGGACGCCGCCGCCGGAGTTCGCGGAGATCGATGCGTGGCTCGCCGCCCACGTTCCCGCCGAGTCCGGTGCGGCGATCATCCACAACGACTACCGCATCGGCAACGTCATCCTTGCTCCTGAACCGCCGGGACATATTGCGGCGGTGCTGGACTGGGAGCTTGCGACGATCGGCGACCCGCTGTTCGATCTGGGGTACTTCCTCGCGTCGTATCCCGTCGAAGGACAGGACCGCACGCCGACCGAAGATCTCGGTGTGGCGGTCCTCGAGGACGGCTACCCGACGCGCGACGAACTCGCCCAGCGGTATGCGGCTGCCACCGGCGCGGACCTGTCGAACCTCGACTGGTACACGGCACTGGCCCTGTGGAAGCTGGCGGTGCTGTACGAGTACGGGCGGCGGCGGGCCGTCGCCGGCGTCGGGGATCAGTACTACCGCGACGGTGCCTTGGTGCGTGCCTTTCTCGACGCCGCCCGCCGGGCGGCGGGCCTGACAGCAGCCGGCGTCTGATCGGTCCGGCACCGGCCGGGCGCCGACCCGATGGTCCCTACTCGACGCCCGCAATCTCACGCCAGCGAGCGTGTGCTGCCGGTGTCCACTCGGTACGCAGGTCGCGTAGTCGCTTCGCCGTCCGCAGTCCGGCCCAGTCCGGCAGCAGGACCTCGGGCAGTCGTGGGTCCAGATAGGGCATCCGGCGCAGGGAATCGGCCAACTGCAGGTGGGTGAGGAGCAACTCGTCGTCCGAGGCGAATCCGCGCACGTCGAACCGGGCGAGCAACTCGTCGTAGACCTTCTCGGCTTCGTCGAGATCCCAGGACCGCCGGACGAGTTCGGCCTCGGTGATGCCCGGTTGGCCGATCGGGCCGACGAAGGTGACAGTGTTGTCGGCCAACCCCAGGGACTCGATCGTCCTGGCCGCCTCCGCGGCGCGATCGACGTGGGGGGTCACCCAGACGCCGGGGGTCGGGTTTCCGAAGCCGGCCCACCGCAATGCCGCATACAGTTTCTTCCGGCTCGAGCGGTGCGATTCGGGAACCGGGACGTTGATCACCAGCCAACGGCCGTCCCACTGGGTGACGTCGACATCGGGGGGAAAGACACGCATGTCGCCTTCGGCGAACAGTCGGTGCGCTTCGTCGGTCAGGTGCCACAGGGTCTCCCGACCGACCCGTTCGGCGGCGATCAACCCGGTCGATCCCGTGCGGGCCAGAGCCTGCCGTGCCGCGGGCTCACCGAACCCGAGTCCCTTCAGGACGTAGAGCAGTGCCGCGGTACGAACCGGTCGGCCGTATGGTTCGACCAACTCACCGAGCACCGTCACCAGCACGGATCGGGCGCTGCGGGCGGGGGTTGCGTCCTTGTCGGATACGGACCCGATGTCGGGATCAGTCATGGGTCCATCGTCGCGCAGGCGGTCGCAGCCACGCCACACCCCCCGGGCGCCGGCGGTGCGGGGGCGGTGGGCTGGCGCTCGTCAGTGCGCACCGCGGACGACACCCCAGTCGCGCAGGACGGCGTCGGTGTCGGCGCCGGGCACGCGAGGCGCCGAGTACGTGGCCGGCGCCGCGTTCGCGAAGCGTGGCGATGCCGCCGGCTGGCGCTGCCCGAACGATTCGACGACTGTCCCGCGTGCGGCGATGTGCGGGTGCGCCGCGACCTCGTCGAGGGCGAGCACCGGCGTGAAGCACGCGTCGAGGGGGGCGAAGTGTTCCACCCATCGGTCGCGATCGCGGCCGCGGAAGATCTCGGCGAACCGGGTGCGCACACTGGGCCAGGCCGCTCGATCGTATTGATCCGGAAGGTCCGCCGGGTCGAGTCCGAGGCCCGTGAGTAGTTGCGCGTAGAACGCCGGCTCGACCGCGCCGACTGCGACGTACCGTCCGTCGGCGCATTCGTAGGTGTCGTAGAACGGGGCCGCGCCGTCGACGACGTTGGTTCCCCGGTCGGCGGACCATAGGCCGTTTTCGGTCAGCGTCCAGTACATCGTCATCAGCGTGCTGACGCCGTCGACCATCGCGACGTCGACGACGTCACCCTGCCCGGACCGCTCCCGCGCATAGAGCGCGCCGAGGATGCCGGTGATCGCCAGCATCGAGCCTCCCCCCAGGTCGGCGACCAGGTTGAGCGGCGCCAGCGGGCGTTCGCCTTTCCGTCCGATCGCGTTCAACGCTCCGGTGAGGGCGAGGTAGTTGATGTCGTGCCCCGCGTAGGGAGCCAGTGGACCGTCCTGTCCCCATCCGGTGATCCGGGCGTAGACGAGTCGGGGATTGCGTGCCCGGCACACGTCGGGGCCGATGCCGAGGCGTTCCGCCGCGCCGGGTCGGTAGCCCTCGACGAGCACATCCGCATTGTCGACGAGACTCAGCACGCGCTGCAGATCGTCGGGATCTTTCAGATCGGCGCGGACCGAGCGGCGGTTGCGCAGCCCGGCGTCCTGCTCCACGGGCAGGAGCTGGCTCACCCCGCCCGGACGTTCGATCCGCACGACGTCCGCCCCGAGATCGGCCAGCAGCATCGCGGCATGGGGGGACGGGCCGATCCCGGCCAGCTCGACCACCCGCAGCCCGTCGAGTACACGCGTCATCTTCTACCTCCGAACGGCACCAATGTTTGACAACTCTGGATACTAACTATCAAATTAAGTATTATCTAGTTCGACGCCGCAGCGAAACACCGACTTGTCGCTGCCGGCATCCATCGACGAATCCGAGGGCGAAACGTGAACAGACTCAGTCCAGAACTGATGGCGACGCTGCGCACCGCGGCCGACGATCCCGTCGCCTACGCGCAGAGATGGAAGGCGACCCATGGCCGCCGCGTGATCGGATCTTTCCCGATGAACTTTCCGTCCGAACTCGTGCACGCCGCAGGCGCCCTTCCGGTGCTCATCCAGGAGAACCGCACCCCGGTCACCGAAGGCCGCAACCTGCTCGCCGAGTTCTACTGCGGCTACACCCGCAGTGTTGCCGACCAGGCGGCGCTCGGTCAGCTCGACCTCTTCGACGCCTTCGTGGCGGCGGACCACTGCGTGCAATTGCTCGGCGCGGTGGACGTGATCCGATGGGCGCGACCCGAGAAGCCTGTGCATTTCGCCCAGCTCACCAGCGCCATGGACGATGCGTGGACCGGGCCGCGGGTGGCGGGTCGCATCAGCGACCTCGCGACCGAGATCGAAACGGTCCTGGGGGTTTCAATTACGTCCGACACCTTGACGGCCAGCATTCGGATGTTCAACGCGAACCGGCGTCTGCTGCGCGAGTTCTACGAGCTGCGTCGCTCGGGCCGACTCCGCATCACTGCGAGCGAAATGCAAGTGCTGGTGAAGTCGAGCATGGTGATGGACATCGCCGAACACACCGCTGCCCTCGAGCGTCTTCTCGACGGGATCGACCCGGCTGCCGAAGCGCAGGACGACGTGGTCAGGCTCTACCTGTCCGGCCACTTCTGCCACGCCCCGCGGCCCGAACTCCTGGACGTGATCGAGGAGGCGGGGGTGATCGTGGTCGACGACGACCTGTACACCGGATACCGCTACATCTCCACCGATGTGCCCGAGAACGGAGATCCGTTCCAGGCGCTGTCGAGCTGGTATCTGGAGCGAAATCTCAACGCCCCATGCCCCACCCGAGTGACCACCCAGGTCGACTGGGATCGATATCTGATCGACGAACTCGCCCGTAGCAACGCGAACGGCGTGGTCGTGATGATGGCGAAGTTCTGTGAACCTCACATGCTCTACTACCCGGAGCTTCGGAAAGCGCTGGAGGGTAACCGAACACCCGTGCTCCTCATCGAAACCGAACACGAGGGCAATCCTGTGGAAACGCTCCGGACCAGGGTCGAGACCTTCGTGGAGCGAATCCGCCGGCAGCACGTGCCGGTGCCGTCCTGAAACCTGCTCGACCACCCGAGGGAGATCGTGATGACCATTGCACAACCGCGCAAGGAAAAAGCCCACCGCCTGTCCAGTACCCGCGCCGGCGGGAAGCTGGTCGCCGACTACTGGGAGAACATCTTCACCGCAAAGGAGCGCGGTAAGCACGTCGTCTGGTACAACGGCGCCGCGTTGAACCCGCTCTTTCAGGCGGCCGGCCTCGAATGGTGCCACGGTGAGGCCTTCGCTGCACGACTGGCCGCCCAGCATCTCGAGGGTCCGGCCCAGGCTGCCGGGGCCGAATACGGCTACATCAACGAGCTGTGCTCGTACGCCCGGACGCACCTCGGATGCGCCGTGCTGACGCACCAGAACACCAACCGGAACGAGACCGGCGTCGTGGGCCTGACCGACCAGCAGGAGCTCGCGAGCAAGCTGCCGGCACCGGACTTCTTCGTGAACGGATATGCCGGCTGCAGCACCGGACAGCAGTGGGACGCCATGACGTACCGGGTGTTCGATCGCAAGTTGCCCTTGTTCAACGTCTCGATTCCGATGCTGTGGGGCAACAAGCCCGACGCGGGATACATGCGGGGGGAGGAGTGGGTCGAGGTCGGCAAGTACGTCGAGGGTCAACTCCGTGAGCTGGTCGACTTCCTGGAGTACCAGACCGGCCGGCCGTTCGACTGGGATGCGCTCAGCGAGAGCATGTCGTACATCAAGCGGGCTTCGGAATTGCGCCTCGAAGGGATGGAACTTTGCCGGCAGGCGCCGACCCCGGCGACCTACTGGGACTGGGTGGCGAGCATCGCGCCGATCAACTTCCTGCCCGGCAACCAGGATCTCGTGGACTACTTCGCCGGGGTGAAGGCCGAGATCGAACAGCGGATCGCCGACGGTGTCAGCGCCGTCGAGAACGAGCGCTACCGGGTCTACTTCGACGGAATCATGAACTGGAACAAACTCGGGTTCCTGACCCGGAAGTTCGCCGAGTACGACGTGGCCGTGGTGGCCGGCCGGTACACCCACGAATCCTTTTGGCAGGAACCACAACTCATCGACGTCGACAATCCGCTGCTCGGTATGGCGCAACACTACCTGCTCTGTCCGCTCAACCATGGGCTGAAGAACCTGCAGGAACTGTTGCTGCGTCGTCTCGACGAATATGCGATCGACGGCATCGCCTTCCACTCCACCCGGACCTGCCGGGCGATGACCAACCCGCAGTCCATGCTCGCCCGGGCTGCCGAGGCCGAGCGTGGAGTCAAGTCGTTCGTCTTCGAAGGGGACGTTGCCGACGCATCGTTCTACAACGACGAGTTGTTCGACAGCCGACTCGAAGCGATGCTGGAGGCGATCGATGTGCAGCGGATGAGGTCCGCGGTCTAGCGCGACACCGTACCGGGAAGAGACGAGTGCGATGAGTACCGACAAGTGGTTCGTTATGGGCGTCGATCTGGGATCGACGACAGCGAAGGCTGCCGTCGTCGATCAGGACGGTGCGTTGTGCGGGACGGATGTCGTGCAGATGGGCGCTGTGAGCCGTGAAGCAGTCGCCCGTGCGATCGAGGGCGCCTCGGTCGCGGCGGGAGTGCCACGCGAGGTCATTCGGCGGACCGTGAGCACCGGGTACGGCCGCCGGTTGGTTCCGGGCGCCGACCGCACCTTCACCGAGATCACCTGCCATGCGCGCGGCGCGGCGGCCCTGCGTCCGGGGGTTCGGCTCGTCATCGACATCGGCGGCCAGGACAGCAAGGCGATCATCGTCGACGACGACGGACTGGTGGAACGTTTCGCCATGAACGACCGTTGCGCGAGCGGAACGGGTCGGTTCTTCGATGTCCTGGCCCGCGCGCTCGAGGTCGACATCGATGCGGTAGGGGATCTCGCGCTCGCCGGTGCGCACGGCCTCGAGGTCAGCAGTATGTGTGCCACCTTCGCCGAAACCGAGGTGATTTCCCTGCTCGCCCAGGGGCAGGACAAGGCCGACATCGCCGCGTCCGTGCACCGTGCCGTCGCGGCGCGCACCCTGGGTCTGGTCGGCCAGGTCGGCAGGGCGACACCTGCGGTGATGACCGGCGGGGTGGCCAAGAACCCGGCTGCGATCCGCTATGTATCGCAGGCGTTGAGACATCCGATCGAGGTGCTCGACCAGCCACAGATCGCCGGGGCCTACGGCGCGGGGCTGCTTGCGCGCGACGAGTATCGCGGTGCCCGAAAGGTTCTGTCCGCGCGTGATGCCGCGACGGAGACGAACATGGCATCGCGGAGCTCGGGCGGTGGTCGGCACTGTGCGAGCTGCGACGGTGTCCTGGACGGTAATCATGCGCATGCCGGCGGACCGGTGATGCTCGAGCTGCGGAGGAACGAGTGATGATGAGAGAACCGAGTGAGTTCCGGGTGCCGGTACCGGCCGAGTCGACGATCTACATCGTCGGGGGGACGAGTGGTGTCGGGCTCGAGGTGGCGCGCCGGTTCGTGCGTGCGGGCGCCCAGCGGATCGGTCTGGTCGGGCGCAACGTCGAACGTGGCGAGAAAGCGGCACAGCACATTCGGACCCTCGCGCCTGGCGTGTGGTGTCTGTTCGCTGCGGCCGACGTGAATGTTCCGGGGGAGGCCGTGCGGGTTGTGGCGGAACTTGCGGATTCGCTGGGTGCCGCCGACATCCTCGTCAACAGCACGACAGGGTCGTTCAATCCGCGACTGTTCCACGAGATGGACCCCGAGGACATCCCGGGGGTGCTGTTGAACCAGGCTCTCGGCCCGATCAACATGTGTCGAGCCGTCCTGCCCGCGATGCGACAGCAGCGCGGCGGGGTGATTGTGAACATCGCCTCCGATGCGGCGAAGCACCCGACGCCGGGCGAGAGCGTGATCGGTGCGGCCATGGCAGCAATCGTCATGTTCTCCAAAACCCTTGCAATGGAGGCCAAGAGGGACGGCATCCGAGTCAATTCCGTGACACCGTCGCTCATCCGCGATACCGGCGGCTTCGATCGCGTCATGTCCGAGCCCTTCAGTGCGAAGCTGTTCGAGAAGGCGAGTCGGCTGGCGTCGTTGGGGGTGGCGGAGCCGGGCGATGTCGCCGACCTCGTGCTGTTCCTCTGCGGTACGCAGGCGCGGCGGATCACCGGGCAGGTGGTCAGCCCGAACGGGGGGATTTCCGCGGGATAGCTGCCGCAGCGAGAAGCCGGTCGAGGTGGGGACCTTGGCCGGCTTCACGTGTCTCGGGGGCGAAATCGGATGAGGCTCTGACCCAAAATATTTGACAGATATGTAGCGGAAGGCATCTGATCGGTACTATGTTGGGTGTGACCGCGACAACATCTCGGGAGGCCCGGTCCAGGGCGCCGATCGGTCCCTGCAGCCTTCCCTTCCTTCATCCCGCACAGCCGAAAGCAGGAACACGCCATGTCGCTACAGATGTCCTACTGGCCGGCGTCCACGAGCTCGGGCATTCGAGACATCACGTTCAGTGATCTTCTTCGGGAGGTAGCCGCGACCACTCCCGACCGCGTCGCGCTCGTCGACGGCGTTGCCGACCCGGCGGACCGGAGAAAATGGACCTACCGCCAGTTGCTCGCCGACACCGAATCGACCGCCCGCGCGTTGCTCACGCACTTCTCCCCGGGCGATCGGATCGCGGTGTGGGCGCCCAACAGTGCCGACTGGGTGATCCTGCACCAGGCGATCGCGATGGCAGGCATGGTGCTGGTCGGCATCAATCCGGCGTATCGCGCACATGAGCTCGAATACATCCTGCGGCAGTCCAAGGCAGCCGGTCTGTTCTTCCGCGAGTCCTATCGCGGGGCGGATCTGTCCGCGATTCTGGACCAGGTCCGGCCCACTGTTCCGGGACTGCACACCGTGGTGTCCGGCAGCGAGTGGGCCGAGTTCGTGCGTACTGGCGATCCGAACGCGCAGTTCCCGGCCGTCTCGCCGACGGACGCAGTGCAACTACAGTACACCTCGGGCACCACCGGCTTCCCGAAAGGCGCACTGCTGCACCACAAAGGCCTTGTCAACGAGGCTGCGTTCGTATTCGAGCGGGCCGGCCGGACGGACCCGCTGGTCTGTGTCAACGCCATGCCGATGTACCACATCGGGGGCGGTGGCGTCACCGAGCTCGGCACGTTCGCCGTCCACGGAACCTACGTGATCTTGCCGGCCTTCGAGCCGGCCGCGATGCTCGAAATGATCGAGACCTACCGGGGCACCCACTCGTTGATGGTGCCCACGATGCTCATCGCCCTGCTCGACCATCCGGACCGGCACACGCGTGACCTGTCGAGCATCCACACCGTCATGTCCGGCGCGGCGGCAGTACCCGAGGCGCTCGTCGAACGGGTGACCCAGGACCTCCACTGCAACTTCACGATCCTGTTCGGCCAGAGCGAGATGCACGGGGTGATCAGCCAGACGCGGATCACGGACGATGTCGTCGACCAGGCGACCACGGTGGGACAGCCGCTGCCGGAGCTCGAGGTCAAGATCGTCGATCCGTTCTCCGACGAGATCGTTCCCGCCGGTGAGCAGGGCGAGGTCTGCTGTCGCGGCTACCAGGTGATGCTCGGGTACTCGGACATGCCCGACGAGACCGCCGCCACCATCGATGCGGACGGATGGCTGCGCATGGGCGATCTGGGTGTGATGGACAGCCGCGGCTTCCTCCAGATCACCGGTCGTCTCAAGGAGATGATCATCCGGGGCGGCCTCAACATCTATCCCCGCGAGATCGAGGAACTGCTCTACCGGCATCCCGACGTCGCCGAGGTAGCGATCATCGGTGTGCCGGACGAGAAATGGGGCGAACAGATCGGCGCCGTCGTGCGGGTGAAGGACCCCGACTCGCCCCCCAGCGCGGCCGAGCTGAAGTCCTGGGTCCGCGAACGACTCGCCGCACACAAGACACCCGCCCTGTGGTACTTCACCCGGTCCCTTCCCATGACCCCGTCGGGCAAGATCCAGAAGTTCCGTGTGCAGGAACAGATCGCCGCCGGGACGCTGATCGCGGCACCGATGACCGACGGCGACGCGGCCGAGCAGTCCTCGGCCGATCTGGTGTCGTGACGACGTCCGCCGCGGCCGAGGACCGAACCGTGACCGGCGGAAGGACCACCCGTTGACCCAGTTGCTGAACTCCGATGCGCGCGGGATCCGTGACGCGGTGCGGGATTACGCGGCGAAACGCCTGGCACCCGGGTATCTCGAGCGCGCGAAGTCCTCCACGTTCCCGTGGGATCTGCATCGCGAGATCGCCGGCCTGGGGCTCTACGGCCTGCTCGCAGGGGAGGGATACAACCCTCTCGAGCGGGAGGACTTCGTTGCGGCCGGCGTCGCCGTCGAGGAACTCGCCTACGCGGACTTCAACGTCGCCAACATCACGATTCCCGTCATGCTGATGAGCACGTTGATCCGGGACCACGCATCCGAGACGATCGTCGAGAGGTGGCTGCCGCGCCTGGTGGCGGGTGAAACGTACGTCGCGTTCGGCTTGACGGAACCCGAGACCGGATCCGACGCCGCCAACATCAAGACCGTCGCGCGAGCTACCGCAGATGGGTACACCATTTCCGGCGAGAAGACGTCGGTGACCATGCTCGCCGACGCGGAAGCGATCATCCTCGCCGCACGGACGATCCGGGACGGCAAGGATGCCGGCGTGTCGACGTTCCTGGTGCCGCTCGATGCGCGTGGCATTGCCACGTCGACGGTTCCGGATACGGGATGGGGCATCCTCGGTCGCGGGGTGCTGCATCTGGACGGTGTCGAGGTGCCACCGGAGAACCTGATCGGCCTCGAAGGGCGTGCCTTCTCCCGCGTGCTGAACGGGTTCGACTTCACTCGGCCGCTGCTCGCACTGACCGGACTCGGCGCGGCCCGGGCGTCCCTCGACGAGACAGCCGAGTACGTGCGCCGGCGTACGGCGTTCGGTGCTCCGCTGGCGAAGTTCGAGGGCGTGTCGTTTCCCATGGCCGAACACCTCACCAAGGTCGAGGCGGCGCGGATGATCTGCTACGCGGCGCTCGAGAAACGCACTCTCGGTCTGCCGCACACCATCGAGGCGGCGATGGCGAAGTGGTACGGCCCGCTCGTCGCGAGCGCAGCGGTCAAGGAATGTCTCCTCCTGCACGGCAACTACGGTTACTCGCAGGAACTTCCGTTCGAGCAACGCCTGCGTGATGTGATGTCCGTCGAGATCGCCGACGGTACGGCACAGATCCAGAAGATCATCATCATGCGGGAGAAGTATGGGACCGACTTCGTTCCCTACGAGAGGCGCGGCAGCGACGCGGCCTCGTCGTGGCAGAGAGGAGCGGCACGCCCCGCGCCCGCGACACAGTGAGTTCGTCGAGTGTCCATCACCTACCGACAGGCGAAGGGAGACCCGAATGGCCGGGCCTGCCGATCTCATAGTGCGGATGCGAGATCGAGTCTGAACGTGATTCGGCCCTGGGCTACCCCTGCACCCTCAGATAGGCGCAGGGGTAGTCACGGGCTCGGCGTGTTACGCCAAGGAGGGGCGGTAGGCGTACGACGACGACCGAGACAGGGCGAATTCGAAAATGCCGTATCCGGTCTGCCCGTTCCACTCGAACGTGCAGCATCGGTCCGTCAGGGCGGAGTCGAGAGTCGTCGGTCCCGCCGTCCCGTCGAGGGGATAGACGTCGAACTCTTCGAAGTCGCGACCGCGAACCTTTCCGTGGTGTCCGCCGTAACCGCCACCGGCCATGTATCCACCGCCGGCCGAGGCGTCGGCGTCGACGCGGTAGGTCGCGCCGGCGGCGGTCACGATCTCCACGGTGCCGCTGGTCAGGTCGTTGCCTGCCGTGAACGCCAGGTGGTGCCGGACGTCGGTGATGTCGTCGAGTCGGCCGTCGTCGTGCATGACGGCGCCCTCCAGCAGGATCCGTCCGCCGTTTCGATCCTCGACGAGGAGGAATCCGAACGTGCGGTCCGGGAACTGGGCCTGGTACCAGATGTGCAGGCCCTGGCCTCCGGACATGGTGCGTACTCCGCGGGAGCGGTCCCGCAGTCCGTACCAACCGGTGACGTCGGTCGTGGTGCCGTCCAACGTGAGCGTGCCTTCGTAGCGGCCGGGCTGGAAGAGGTGGTCGAACGAGGTGACGTTTCCGTCGGTGTTTGCCACCTCCACCGATCCGAGCCAGTAGGGTGCCCGGGCGTGCCAGAGGAGGTCTAGTTCGAGTCCGGTCTTGTTCTCGTCGAGATGGATTCGCCAGGTCGTGTTGTCCTCGACGGTCTCCCACCGCAGGGGTCCGACGGACGCGGCGTCGGTGGTGTTGTGCTCGGTGGAGAAGCGGAGGTTGCGTTGTTCGGCCGTCGTGGTCAGCACCACGAAACCGTCCACGACGTTCCGCGGCGGATAGACCCCGGCGCCGAGGACGACCGAGGGTGCGGTGCTGCCGTCCGGGTGGAGGTTGAACATGAACCGGTCGAAGAATTTCTCCGGCATGTCCGGGGTGGCCCGGGTTACCAGGGCGTCGTGGAATCCGTCGGTCATCTGATGTGCGGCGCGGATACTCCCTCGTTCACGAGGGAGAGGAAGCGCCGTCCTCCTTTCGGGGGAGTGGTGGTGTCGGGCACACCTGTCGGTGGGGTCGGTTGGCGTGCCGGGC